>NZ_JBLYQK010000049.1:0-13055 GCF_048799765.1 Brevundimonas sediminis | reverse complement strand
TGTTTGAAACATATGATTTTATAGAGATTGTTTAAATAAATTTAATAGTTAATATATATATCAATAGTAATTACTATATATAAATATTAAAATGTATATAAAATATAGAGAATATACATAAGGTACTGTGCAAAGTAATTATTTTAACATGGGTCATCAACACCTCGCAATCTAAGTCTGGTTGAGGTTTTTTGTTTGATTTCCAATTCCGATTTATAAATTTTTTTTAAAGCAAGTATATTTACATGGCTGAGGTGTTTTTAAACTAGTTTAAGCAAGGGTAAGTATAATTACAAAAGCAATAAAAATTTAAATAGGAAATGGTATGAAAAATAACAGCAAATACCATCCAATATGCAACAGGGATGAAATAGCTTCGCTATGGGGAACAACAAGACAAAACATAGGAATGACTTATGCCAATAAAGATAACAAACAATTGCAATATGAAATGCTAGATTTGGGAACATACTGCATAAAAAATAACATAAATGGAGAAATGTTAAAGCTTTTAGTTGAATATGGAAATGAATTTAGTAAAAGGTTTAATGGTTGGACCGCTCAAGAAATAAAAGAATTTGAAGAATTTAGAAGATTTAAATTATTCCAGGAAACAAAATGATTGAAGTAGTAGAAGCATATGTTGAGAATGGGAAAGTTTATGTAGCAACAAAATTCCTTGAAAATTATTTTAAGACTTCAACTAGGAATATTGGTAATTGGATAAAAAAAGGATTACCTAAATATAAACTAAAAGGAATAAACTCAAATGTATTTATATTAGAGGAAGTTTTAATATGGCATGCAAATAATATAAATAAAACAAAATCAAGAGCTGGCAAAAAAAGAAAAGATGAAGAAGGAATGAACTATGAGGAAACAATAGATTTAAATCTAATCTCATATGAAGAGGCAGACAGAAGAAAAAAAATTCTTGATGTTCAACTTGCATCAGTAAAATTAAAAGAAGCAGAAGGCGAATTGATAAATGCAGATGAGTTAGACAAGGCTCTTTATGAACAAGCAATTATGCATATAACAAAACTAGACAATGATGAAAAAATATTGCCAATACTTTTAGAAATGAAAAATCAAGATGAAATAAAAAAAATACTAAACGAACACAATGAAGATCACCTGGATACTCTGTCAAAGCAAATAGAGAAAAAGTTTAAAGATGATCCAACAAATTATGATGTATTTAATGAAATATTAGAAAAAAGAAAAAATGGAATAAAGCCACAAGAGCTAATAGAAAAATTAAAAGAGATGTAAGTGAAAACACAAATACAATTACCAATACCAATATTACTAAACAAATTATATATTCCAGTTATAAAATATGTAAATGGAAAACCAACACCAGGAATAAGAAAAAATCCAGAAGCAAAAAAATACCAAGATTTAGTAAAAATATATGCAATAAAACAAAAAACAAAGCTAATAAAAGGCAAAGTATCTTTTAAAATGGATATACTAATAAACAAAAGAAAAGACTATGATATTGATGCAGTGGAAAAACTAGCACTAGATTCACTAGAGGGAATAGCCTATACAAATGATAAAAATATAGTAGAAAAAATATCAAGAAAACATCTTGAATCAAAAGATGATAAGCTTATTATAGAAATAGAGGAGCTGAAATAAATGAGTAAAATAGATTTATATAAAAGTGGTTGCTTAGATGTTATGGATTTCAGGGCATGGGATAAAAAAGAGAAGACAATGCTAAATTTTTCGGACCAAGGCATATCACCTTGCAGATGGGTTTATGATGGTGGTTTTGATGATATGATAAGCAACTCCGAAGAAGATGTCATATGGATGCAATTTTCAGGATATAGAGATTTTAAAGAAAATAAAATATATGCAGGAGATATATTATCTGGAAGGAAAAATAATCATTATTTTGTTACTTTTGATGGTGGTGCATTTACGGTGTATCACTTGCATCAAAAGGATTATGATGGAACTCCACTACGATGGGGGTTGTTATCGAGACTGTTTGATTCTGATATGAGAGATTTGTTGCCATTTTTTGAAGTTATTGGAAATGTTTTTGAAGACACAGTAGTAGAGAAAGAATAAAAGATGAGTGCAATAGAATTTATATTATTAATATTTGTAATTGGTGTTGTTTTTATGTTAAATAGCCCTTCAATAGATGAAAATAAATTAAAATTGTTAATAAAATCTATAGATAAAGAATTAAGTAAAGAATTTGAAAAAAGAGATAAAAAGATTAAACAGCTAGAAAAAAGAATTATTGATTTAGAAAAAGGAAAATAGTGTCAGTAGTTTACACAGGAAGAAGATTCAATAAAAATGCTTACACAAGAGAAAAAAAACTATGCCTAGAAGAGTGGGCTGGCAAAAATGTAATCTTCACATCAGAAGACGTATCTCCTATATTGGGAAATTTTAAAATAAAATATTCTCCACACTATAAAAAGCTATTTAAAATAACAGAGCGAAACCTAACTAGAAAAATGTTTGGAAAGTGGGCATCTCAATCAGGGAAATCACTATACGAAATAATAGTAGCAGCACACAAATTAGACCAAAACCCAGCAACGGTAATATATGCTCAACCAATAAAAGAAGATGTTCCAAAAATACTAACTTTGAAAATAAATCCAATTTTAAAATCAATACCTAAGCTATGGAAAAAGTTTGAAGACTATTCAAATCAAGAAAAATTCAGAACAAAAGATGCAATGAAAAGAGTTGCAGGTGGAGCTTTTGTTATAGCAGGCTCATCAGTAAAGGAAAGAAAATCACTAACATCTCCACTTGTAATCTTGGATGAAATTGGAGAGTTTGAAAAAGGTGCAGTAAAAGAGTTCTCAGAAAGAACTAAATCATTTTCAAGATTTAATCCACTAGTAATAGGTGTATCAACGATAGTTGATCAAGAAGATGAAATATGTAGCAACTATAACACCTGTGAAGTAAAATTAGAATGGAGATTTATATGTGATAATTGTGAAAAAGATTTTTATCCAGGAGCAGAGACTTTAAAAATAATAAGCAAAGAAAAATACAAAAAAGAAATATCAGAAAACTATTCATATCCCGAATATGTTAAATACGCTGTAGAAAAGACTCATATAGAATGCCCTTGTTGTGGCAGCAAAATAAATGAATCAAAAAGAACCAAAATGATATTAGAAAACAAGTTAGACTGGTTCATCATAAAAGAAGATGGAAGCTCAACAAGACTTGAAATAGAAAACTTAAATACTGAAACATCTTTTGGGTTTGATATGAACTCGCTCGGGTCTTATTTTGCAACTCTAGACGATATTGCAAAAGAATATATTGAAGCAATAGAGTCAGAAAACAAAAATGATTTACTAGATAAGTTTTACAGAGGATGGCTAAATAAGTTTTATGAGCCAGAGTCAGTAAAAACAGATGTAAATGATATTTTACTATTATCAAACAATTTGCCAGAGTTTGAAGTTCCACAAGATACATTAAGAGTGTATATTGGTGTAGATATGCAAAAAGATCACTTTTGGTATAATATTCAAGCATTTACATATGGGAATATATCTCATTCTTTAAGTTCAGGAAGACTTGAAACATGGGGAGATATAGAAGATTTATATGTAAAATGTTGGGATTTGAAAGACTCAGCAGGAAAGCCACACATTGTTTCAAAAATGGGTATAGACAAAAGAGGATATAACCAAGATGGTGTAAGAAGAACAGATGAAGCAATATCTTTTGTGGAATATATGACAAACAAATATGGCTCAGATAAAGTATACCTAATAGAAGGACATCCAGATATAAAATCAAGTCCAAATGGATATGTAATAAAAAATGTAAAAGATCAGTCGTCAAATAGAACAACAGTAGATATAAAAATGTTAAAAGTATCAAACCTTTACTTTAAGAATAAAATGTCAGAAGACATAGCAAGAAGTATAGAAAATCAAAAATCAGAAGAAGAGATATATAGCCAAAGACTTTTTTATGTAAATAAAGATACTATAGAATCAGACATGGAAAAAACCATATCAACTAGTTACTCAAAGCAAATGACATCAGAAACTTTTGATTATCATATAAATCAAAAAACAAAAAAAAGAAACCCAACACAAACATGGGATATGCCTAAAAAAACAGATAACCATATTTGGGATTGTACTATGATATGTTATGTGTTTGCGGAAGTGGAAAAAATAGCACTAATGGAAAAGCCAAGTGCTACAAATATAGAAAAAGCAATAGCAAGAATGGATTTTTAGTTTTAGCCTTAATTAAGCTTTAAAAAGTTAAAATCTTAAAAAACAAAATTGGAAAACTATGAGCATATCAGAAGAAATAACCTTTTTAAAAATAAGGCTTGCTAGTTTAAATGGAAAAATAGAAGAGCATGAAAGCTATAGAGAAATAGAAGAAGGAAGTTCATCTGCTAGATTTTCAACTCAATTTACAGATATAGATAAACTTTATAAAGAAAGAGAAAGAGTTAAAGTTCAACTAAGGACATTAGAGGCTTCAACATGGAAATAACAACAAGTTATCCGCTTTGGGAATTAACAACAAATTATCTTCAAGGTGCAAAAGTTACAACTGCTGGAAAACCACTATTTGATGGAAATATTGATAATAAAGCAGGATATTCAGCTTCTAAAATTAGAAAACAAACACATTATTTAAATGCAAATGGCACAGACATACCATCAATTGTAAGTAAAAGCACAAATAGAACAATAGGCATATCTGTAAATATTCAGATAGAAAGCCCAGATGAAAAGTTTAACGAATCAGCAGAAAAATGGATAAAAAAATTTAAAAAAATAGGGCAAGGCGAACTTACAGGGAAACATCACTTTAATTCAGCGGCAAGAGCAATATCAGATTTTGATAAATTAGATGGAGGTGTGATAATAAGACACCACTATAATATCAAATGGGAAATGCCATACAAATATGAACTTGTACCTGTGGATATGATAGATGTAGGAAAAAATGATAACATTTTAAAACAAGAAGGTCAAGAAGAATATACTTTAAATGGTCTTGTTTACAATAAATGGAATCAAATAACTCACGTATGGATATACAATAATTCAAACAAAATGACATCAACAAAAGTAAGTATGAAAAACATAACTTATTACTCTGACGTTTGGGCTTCAATAAACCAGCAAACCGCAATATCAAGACTTACATCAATTTTGCCAACATTGGATCAAATAGACCAATACGGTAAAGCATCTCTTGAAAGCGCAATTGAAAGCGCAAAAGGTGGAGCTTATTTAAAATCAACCGCATATTCTGAGATAATGCAAGTATTACAAGATGCAATAAAGCAAGAGATAGCAACTTCAAAAACAGATGATAAAGTAGGTGTTGCAATAGATATAACAACACCTATACTTAAAAGACTTGCAAATGCTGGAATAAAACCAGTGGGGCTTACACCAATTCCACATCAAGATGAAGTGTCATTTGATAATAGAAACAGAGAAGGTGTATATGCGGAACTAAATAAAAATGCAGAAATGAAAATGGGTTCAGCTTCAGGAATGTCAGATATGTCAGTCTATTCAAAAGCAAATGAAGCAAACTATTCAGCAATGAAATATGTGTCTGAAACAGACCAAATTTCAGCTGATATAAGATTTGATAATTTTACAAACAAAATATTTGATGAAATAATTTCAAGAGCAATTTTAATAGGTGTGCAAATAGGTGAAATAAAATCAAGACAAGATTATTTCAAAAATCCAAGCTCATATGAAAACTATAGATATTTAAGACAAATATTTATAGATATTGAGCCATCAAAAACCGCAGAAGCAAATAAAACAAATATTGAACTAGGATTAAAAACAGAAGGTAAGATAATAGAAACAAGAGATGGAGTAAAATATGAAGATTTCTTGGCAGATAAAATAAAACAAAATAAGAAAAAAATAGATGCAGATTTAGAAGTAGAAAAATATAGACAAGAGCAAATAAAAAAATTAAACTTACAAGAGGTAAAAAATGAGAACTCAGCAAATTAAAAGTTTATTGCTAACACATGAGTTGGCAGTAGAGAAAAAATACCTAACAGGTCTTATCGATACAGTAAATTCAGGAATAGAAAAAGTAGAAACAAATAATGAAATATCACCAGCACATAGCTACGAAGAAAAAAATAATATAGCAATAATTTCTATTGATGGCGCAATGACAAAAAAGAATACTTGGATAAATGCAATATGTGGTGGATTTGCTTCATATGATATAATCGATAAATATATTGAAAAAGCAGAATTAAATCCTAAAATAGATGCAATTTTATTTACTGTAGACACACCAGGTGGAATGGTAGCAGGAGCTGATGAAGTTGGAGAAAGAATTTATAACTCTAAAAAAAGAACAATAGCTTTTACACCAAATATGTTAGCATCTGCTGGAATGTGGATATTTTCTAACTGCGATGAGGTTTATGCTGGAGAAGTTGCTGAGCTAGGTTCAATAGGTGTAATGGTAGCATACAGAAAAGAAGATGAAGATGGTGAAAAAATAATGCTAACTTCAAAAAGAGCTGAAAATAAAAATAAAATAAATGATGATAAAATTACAGCAAGAATAAATGAAATAGAAGATATATTTTATTCAAGACTTATTAGAAATACGGGATTATCAGAAGAAAATCTTGCATCAGGTTTCAATAAGGGAGAAACTATTTCAGCGACAAAAGCAAAAAACTTAGGCTTTGTAAAAGAAATAACAACTTTTGATAAGTTGATGAAAAGTTTGGCAGTTATGCCCTCAGATAACGAAAAAATAACAAAAAAAAATTTAAAAGGAGAAAACATGGAGTTTAATGAAGAAAACTTCAAAGCATTAGTTGAACAAAATAAAGCATTTGCTGCAAACAAAACAACGATTGAAAATAGACTAAACACAGCAAATTTAAATTTAGAAAACATTAATGCTGAATTAGCTGCAAAAGATAATGAAATCATAAAATTAAAAGCTGATTTAGAAAACAAGTTATCTGAGCAAGCAACAAAAAATGAATCTCACATCAAAGAGATTAAAACAAGAGTGGAAGAAGCATACAAATGCAATGTAGATAAAGATACTGCTATTGCAATGATTGAGTGCAAAGATTCAAATGAGGCAAGCAAATTAGCAATTGCAGCAATGTCAGACACAGAAAATGCAACTGCAAATGAAGGTGAAAATGTTTCAAATAAAGAAAAAGAATTAGCAATAGCAATTGCTAAAAATATGAAATTCTAAAAGGAAAAGTTATGGCATTAGAAACAACGCTAGAAAATCAAGACAATCTTGATGTTGAAGTAAGATTATTAAAAAATGTAACAGTGAAAGCTGGTGAAGACCTTAAGAGGGGAGATCTTGTAAAGCTAGATGCAGTTGAAACAACAAAAGTTGTAAAATTTACAACAGGGAGCGATCCTTATACAGTAATGTATGATGATGTAGATGCAACAGCAGGAGATGTAGCTGGTAAAGCATATAGAGATGCAGATATTAAAGCTTCTGAAGTAAACTTTAATGATGGTACTGATGCAGAAGTAAGAGATGCATTAGATTTTAAAAATATTTTCTTAAGAGACTAGGAGAAAAAAAATGGCAGTAAAAACAAGCTTAATTGCAGCAGTAGCAACAATGGAAACAGTAGATATGTCAATCACAAGAATGGCATTTCCAGGTGGATATGAGCATGATTCACAAAAAGTAGAATTTGATGTTTATGAAGGTGGTTCAGAAATTGCTTTAAAGGGTAATTTTGAAAAACAATCAAATATTGTAAATAAAGATGGTTATAAAACTATTACTGTAAATCCAATGCAAGTAAATGAGTCTATTGTAGATTCAGTTAAAAACGTAAACAAAAAAAGAATCGGTCAAACTGTTTATGGCGAACTAGCACAAGGTATGTCAGAAGCTGAAATAGCAGCTTTAGAAAATGACATGAAAGGTTTTGGTAAACTTAAAAAAAGAGCGCAAAGGCTTATCAAAAAATCAGCCTATGATGTACTTACTACTGGTAAGCTAACAGTTTCAGGTCAAGGTGATGCAGTTGATGAAATTGATTTTGGTTTAACAAATAAAATTGTAAATGATACATCAACATCAGGACAAATTGAATGGAATGATGCAAACTCAAATCCAATTGAGCAACTAGAAATTGAAGCTGAAAAAATGGGTCAGCATGCAGTAGATACATATGTGCTTGGTATGGAAGCTAAAAAAGCGTTCATGTCAAATGCAAATGTAAGAACAACTGACAACACAACAAATGGTAAAAAAGCAAACTTTATTCAAGCTACAAAAGAAGAAAGAGAAGCAAAATCAACTGAATATTTTAAATATTTAGGTTCAACAACAGGTGATTATGGAAAACCAGTTGAGATTTACTATGAATTTGAACAATATGTAGATGCTTCAAAAACTGAACAATATTATCTAGATAAAAACTATGCAGTTGGGTTTAAAGCAAGAAATGAAGAAAACGGTCAAGTTCAATATGGGAATATCCCAGTTGCAACAGGAAGTGATGAAAACTCAGAACTTACTACTGTGGTAGGGATGGAGTGGATTGATGCGGAAATTAAAAAAGATCCTGCTGGTGTAAAAAGATACTATAGAAGTTCTCCATTGCCAACAATGAACCAACCAAAAGCTTTTATTTCAATCAAAGCAACTTTAGTAGCATAAGGATAAAACATGAAATATGTTAAGTTAGAATGTAAGTATAAAGGTTTCAACTACGGAGATGTAGTTGAGATTGGGAAAGATACAATCACAGAAAAAGAAACTAAGCAACTTATTGAAGATAAAGCAGCATCTTTATATGAAGAGCCTGTGTCAAAAGTAAACGGTGTAGACACAAAAGCTCTTGAAGATAAAGTAGCAAAACTTGAAGGAATTGTTGTTGAGGCAATTGCAAGTGCAAAAGACAAAGCTCCAACTTCATGGGAGGAATATTTATCTTCAAAGGATAAGTAATGAAAAGAGTAAATATTAAATTTACAAAAAAAGGTTTTGTAAGAAAAGAGTCTTTTAAAAAAGGTGAGACAGTTAGTGTCTTGCCTTGTATTGCAAAACAAAAAGTAGAAGTAGAAAAAGTAGCAAAATATATTTAAGGATTCATTTTGAACGCAAGAGATTTACTACAAGCAACAAGAGTAAAATTCGTAAATTCAAATACAATATCTCCATCGGTAACAATAATATACAAGAGAAAAGAAACTCTTGAGGATATTCCATATAAAGCTTTTGCTGGAGGAGGAGAATTTAACAAACAGGAAAAAGAAAAAATATCAAATATGGAAGTTTTTTCATCTGTGCCATTAGACTTTTCACCTTCAACAAGAGATAAAATTGAATTTGACATGGAAACTTTTAGTGTAAGAAGATGGATAAAAAGCGGTAGTGTTTATAATATATATTGCGAAAAATCAAAATCAACTAAAAGCAACCCTAAACCAAGTAGAAGACCATGAGTAGTGTAAAAATACAGATTTATGATGGCTTCACTCCATTATTAGACAAAATAGCAACCCTAAGCTATGGTTTAGGAATGGATGCTTTAGATCAATCAGCAAACACAATTAGAAAAAGTATTAGAAACCAAATGGAGTTATCATCAAGACATCTTTGGAGTCAAAGCGTAGTAAATGGAAAAAGAAGAATCCATAGAGGTGTGACCGCAAAAAGACCAGGAAGCAATATGATGAATCATAAAACAGGCGGTCCATATAGACCAAACCATATGAAAAATTTTATTACATCATGGGTTTCAGAAAGACATATGGTTGCAGTTGTAGGCGGAATGCACAAAGCATACAGACCAAAACTAAGAAGAAATGGAAAAGTGGTTGGTACAGGTAGAAAAGTAGGCGGTGTTTCAGAAGCAACATATGGGATACTAAAAAAGCTAAACGATGGAAACGCTAATGACTCTTCATATAAAAAAGCAAGACCAAGCTCAATGCCAGGTTTTAAAAATGCAAAATATAAAAAAAGAAATTTTGTTGAAAAAGGTAGAACAATGGCTATACCTAGAGTAAAACAAATTATGGGCGATAAGCTAGAAATGTTAATAGCAAAACAAGTAAATAGGGCAAACATAAAAGGGAGAATGGTATCGTGAGTAAATTTCTATTTCAAGACATAGATTTAGAAGGTTGGGCAATTGAAACTTTAAAAAATTCCACAGAGTTTAATGTTTTTGTTGAGAATATTTTAGGGAAAAGCTTAAACTATTATAGCTCAATACCTTTAGATGAAAATATGCAAGAGGAGACGCTACCATCTTTAGCAACATATTTCACTGATGAAATAGCTGATAAAACTGACGAATATGTTCAAACTTGGATATTGCCTCTTGCAATAAGAATAGAGCCAAATTTAGAGCCAGATTTAACAAATGGCATAAAAAGATGGAAATCTATGAAAAACTTAAAAAGCATAGCAATAAAAGCAATACAAATACTTCAAGAAGATGTAGAGCAATGCGGAATAAATGGAAATGGAAATATAAATATAATTGATGGAGAGTTAGTTATGAGTGAAATAGGTGAAGCAACAGAAGATATCCAAGCAAGTATATCCTTAGCTTTTAGAAAACTAAATCAAATTTAGGAGAAAAAACATGGCAACAAATTATAAATTTACAAAAGCCTTATTTTATAAAGAAGCAGAAGAAGGTCAAATTCCTTCAAATCCAGCAGCAGTTCAAACAGCTGGTATTATAAACTTTTCAGTAAAAGATACTCAGCAAACAGAAACAAATCCAACTATTGACAATAATGGTCAAGCCTCTAAAAAAGACAGAGGAAAATCAAATTTTGATGGAAACATTGAATGTAAATATATGGGTGACATGATGCCAATTCTAGTAACTCATGTAATAGGAGATCCAGATACTATAGCAACAACAACAGTGTCAGCTTGGCGAACAGCAACTGCATATGAAAAATACGATGCATTGGATGACACACTATCTATAGGAGATATTGTATCACATTCTGATGGTGTTCATATGCTTGTTTGCTTTAAGGCAGGAACATCTGATGCAATTGAGCCAGATTTAACAGGAGTTTCAATAGGCTCAAAAATTGTTGATGGAACAGCAGAGTGGATTGTAGTTAAAAACCTTACAATATATACTGGTGTATCACAAGCTTGTTTACCATCGATTGGTATTGAGTATTCAGGTGATTCATCTTGTGGCGGTGCTTCTGATGTATTTAAGAAAAGAATCAATGGGGCTTATCTAAACGCAATGGAGTTAAACAAAACAGCTGGTGGAGTAATCCATAAGTATTCTATTCCTGTTACAGCAAGAAGTGCAAAAGACAATACGGAAGTTGATTGGATATCAGTAGAAGATGAGGTTGGATACACTCAGCAAGATATGATAGATTTTGCTTTTAAATATGATGACATGAAAGTGTTAATAAACGGTATTCAGCCAATAGACACAACAATGTTTAGAATGACAATTACTAGAAACACAGCATATGAAGATGCAGTTGAGATTGATTCAAAAGTTTCAAATACTCCAATCATGCAAGTAGAAGGAGAAATGACACTTAAGTTCACAAAAGAAGAATATCAAAAAGCTTTCAATAATGAAGCAGCAGAAATTAAAATTCTTTTAGGAAATGCAAGAGGTGAGTTAGCTCATTTTACATTTAATAATGTAGAAAGAGACAGAGTAGATCCAGACTTTACTACAGAAAGATTTGCAGAAATTACTGTACCATTGACAGCAGATGGAAACAACAGCTACAGAACCGTAGATTATAAAGTGCAATCTCAAATAAACTATCAATAAATAAAATATTTAAAAAAAGGTGAGAAATGATTTTCTTGCCTTTTTTTTTATTTTATAGTAAACTTGTATTCTCAAAACAAAAAAAGGATGTAAAAATGAGTTTAGAAGAAAGAATAAAAAAATTAATTAAAGATAATCATAAAGAAGAATTAGAAAGTTTTTTAGAAAAGCTAGAAGAAAAAATAAGCTTGCCACAAGAGCTACAAGATATTTTAAAAAAAGTTGGAAACAATCCAAGTGAAGAGCCAAAAATATTTAAGCTAGCAGAAAATAAAGCAGAATTTTCAGAAGTATTGCAAGAAATAATTTCAAAAGATAAAGATATACAAAAAAAAGACATAAAAATGAAAGCTGTTGAGTTGTGTGAAAAACACAATCTAGAAGAAGTAATCCTTATGTGTAGATTAGCAGTAGCGAAAGCAACAGATAAGATAAACACAGATGGAAGTGTAAAAGCAACACCAAATACAGAAAATTGTCATCTACCAAACATATTTGAAGCAGAAGAATTTATGAAAAAACAACAAGAGCTTGAACAATGTTTTTATGAGTATAGCAAAATAAGAAGTAGTGATGGAGAAATTGATGAAGATGTACTTGAAAAGCTAAACGAAAAAAGCACTAAACTATCAAAAGAAATAGAAAAAACAGCATTAAAGATATCAAAATTAGATGGTAGAAAGCTAAATGAATGGGAAAAAGAAACTGTAATAATGCAAATAGCTCAAGCAGTTACAAAAGCATATGAAAAAACAAGCTTGGGAAAGCACTCATCAAACTCTTAGAGTGGGAGTTTGATGAAGAAAATCAATATTTTAGAGAATGGGCTGAAAATTCAAATATAACGTTAGAAAAAGCACAAAAGCAAGATTTTAAAGAAATGATAAAAGCCTTAACATACCCAAGAGTACCTTATGAAGCATATAAAATATATGACTTCTTTAGAAGAGAAATGTTTTCAGCAGTAAGGTATATTCCAGGAATGACACCAGTACCACACTATATAGATAAGCAATATTTAAGAATAGAAATGAAAAATCAAATAAACGATGATTTAGACAAATATCTATTCTTTGTAACAATATTTCAAGAAAAAATGTTTGCATTGCTAACTAAAAAAGACTAAAGGTTAGCAATTGCAATTTTATACAAAAAAAGGTATAATCTAAAAAAATCTCAGGGAATATAAATGGCTGATATAAAAACAACCCTTAAAATTGATAAT
>NZ_JBLYQK010000048.1:0-13070 GCF_048799765.1 Brevundimonas sediminis | reverse complement strand
GTGGGTCGCGGCGGCGTCGGAGTCGGACGGGGCGTCGGCGGCGGCGGCGTGGGCTCGGGCGGCGGCGTCGGCTCGGCCGTCGTCTCGACCGGGGCCGTGGCCACGTCCTCGGTGATCAGCTCTTCGCTGGGGTTGAGCGGACGGGCGCCCAGCTCCTCCATCTCGGAGATAACCTGCACCGGCACCGCATTGTTCACCGTCATCGGCGCCGGCGGCTTGGCCGTCATCAGGGCGAACGCGATCAATCCCGCCACCCCGGCGTGGATGACGACGGTTCCGATCAGGCCGGCGCTGCTGGAACGGTCCACGCCGTCAGCCCTCCCCGGACGCCGCGCTGGTGTCGGTAATGAGGTTCAGTTTGGTGAAGCCTTCCGACGACAGACGGGCCATGACCCGGGCCACCGCCTGGTAGGGGGCGCGGCCGTCCGCGCGGACGAAGACCGGCTTCTCACGCGACCCCGGACCGCCCTCGCGGGCGACGGACAGGACCAGATCGTCAAACCGGACCTGGGTCTCGCCGACATAGATCTCGCCGTCCCGCTTGATCGAGACCGTCACCGGCTCGCTGCTGGTGTCGATCGAACTGGCCTCGGTCTTGGGCAGTTCGACCTCGACGCCGGTCGTCAGCAGGGGCGCCGAGATCATGAAAATGATCAGCAGCACCAGCATGACGTCGACCAGGGGGGTGACGTTGATCTCGCTCAGCGGACGCTTGCGCGCCCGACGGCGACCGCGGACATGTCCGCCGCCGCCCGCTCCGCCCATCGCCATGGCTCAGACCTCCCGACGGGAGTCGGCCGCCGGGCCGGAGCCCAGACGGCGGGCGACGGCGGCCTGCAGGTCGTCGGCGAAGCTTTCGAGACGACCGGTGAACTTGCCCGCGTCGATCGAGAATTTGTTGTAGGCGATGTAGGCCGGGATGGCCGCGAACAGGCCGATGGCGGTGGCGAACAGGGCCTCCGAGATCGCCGGGGCCACGGTCGTCAGATTGGTGTTGCCCGCGCCGGCGATGGCGCCGAAGGCGTTCATGATCCCCCACACCGTGCCGAACAGGCCGATGAAGGGCGAGGAGGTGGCGACCACCGAGAGGACCCCGAGGCCGTTCTCGACGCGCTGGCCCTCGCGGGCGATCAGGCTGTCCAGCGCCCGGTCGATGCGGGCCATCAGCAGGCCGCCCTGGGCCTCGCTGGTCAGGCCGCGGGTGCGGGCCTCGCGCCAGTCGCTGAGCGCGATGACCAGCATGCGGGGCAGCGGGTGGGCCGGGTTCGGCCCGGCCTGGGCGGCGATCTCCTCCAGCGACCGGCCGGAGCCGACCGCGTCCTCGAACGCGTTGGCCTGACGGTTCAGGGCGCTGAAGCTGATCGCCTTGCTGATGATCACGGCCCAGGACCAGATCGACGCGATCGCCAGGCCGACCATGATGGCCTGCACGACGATATCGGCCTCCATGAAGATGGAGACGGGGTTCAGCATGGAATGCTCGGCGGCGATGGTCATTCAGGCGTCCTTGCGTGTCCGTCCCTGTGCAGCGGACGGACGTGGCGGTTCTGTGGCGAGTCAGCTGTCGTCAGGCGGTTTAGCGAGGTCTAGCGACACGGTCACGCTTGTGCACATGACAGGTTCGCTATCGCGTGGTTGTTCGCCTTTCAGGCTTGTTCGGCGGCCAGCCACGGACCGACCTTTTCAATCAGGGCCTTCGTCGGGCGGCGGGGGCGGCCGTCCATATGGATGCAGACCACCTCGACCGCCGCGCGGCACAGGGCGTCCTCTCCCCGCGCGACTTCCTGACGGATCAGCAGACGCGGCCCCTTCACCGCCTCGTACCAGGTGCGGACCACGAGCTGGTCGTCGATGCGGGCCGGCCTGAGGAAGGTCAGCTCCATCTTCGAGACGACGAAGGCCATGGGCTGGTCGTGGTCCAGCAGTTCGGCGTGGCCGATCCCCATCAGGCGCAGGCAGTCCGACCGGCCCCGCTCGAAATAGCGGACGTAGTTGGCGTGATAGACCAGACCGGTGAAGTCGGTGTCCTCGTAATAGACGCGCACGGGCAGGCGATGCTCGCGGCCGTCGAAGCGGCCGGCGGTGGGGCTGTCGGTCATTGCGGGAGGTCTCCACGCCGCTTGAGGAAGCCGGGGCAGAGGTCCGTCTGGTTCTGGTCGAACTCCATCTTCAGCGGATCGGTCTCCAGCATCAGGCGATTGGGCCGCGACACGAAGGCGACCACCTCGCCGCCGTGACGGACATAGCCGCAGACGGCGCGGCGGCGGCCGGTCTCGGTGTAGGTGACATGGGCGTCGGGA
Source organism: Brevundimonas sediminis (assembly GCF_048799765.1). Lineage (NCBI taxonomy): Bacteria > Pseudomonadati > Pseudomonadota > Alphaproteobacteria > Caulobacterales > Caulobacteraceae > Brevundimonas > Brevundimonas sediminis. Next base: position 10,770 of record NZ_JBLYQK010000048.1, on the reverse strand, counting down.
CCGACCAGGGCGTGAACCTGGGTCTGCGCCCGTTCCTCCGGCGTCGGCTCCGCCGGTCCGAAGGCGTGGCGGCTGACCAGCCACAGGATGAGCAGGCCAAGCAGCAGCACGGCCCCGCCCAGCACGGTGATCAGACGATCGACCCGGATTGTCCGTTTCGCCATGCGGCCCTCCTCGCCCCGACCATGCCGGGGTTCGGCGCGGAGGTGAACCCTACTTGCCGCCGAACAGGTCGCCCGCTTGCGGGACCTTGGGCGGTTCGCTGAGGCCGAGGTGGCTGTAGGCGCGGGCGCAGGCCATGCGGCCGCGGGGGGTGCGCTGGATGAAGCCCTGCTGGAGCAGATAGGGCTCGATGACGTCCTCGACCGCGTCGCGCGCCTCGGCGATGGCGGCGGCGAGGGTGTCCATGCCGACGGGGCCGCCGCCGTAGTTCTCGATCAGGGCCTTGAGGAAGCGGCGGTCGTTGGAGTCCAGGCCGACCTCATCGATCTCGAGCCGGGCCAGGGCGCGGGCGGCGACCAGCCTGTCGATGGCGGGCGCGCCCTCGGCGTCGGCGAAGTCGCGCACCCGGCGCAGCAGGCGGCCGGCGATGCGGGGCGTGCCGCGCGAGCGCGAGGCGACCTCGAAGGCGCCGTCCTCGGTGATGGCCGCGCCCATCTTGCGCGCCGTGCCGATCACCACGCGGGTCAGCTCCTGAGGGGTATAGAACTCCAGCCTCACCGGAATGCCGAAACGGTCGCGCAGCGGCGTGGCCAACAGGCCCGCGCGGGTGGTGGCGCCGACCAGGGTGAAGGGCGCCAGATCGATGCGAACCGAGCGCGCCGACGGCCCCTCGCCGATGATCAGGTCGAGGACGTGATCCTCCATCGCCGGATAGAGGATTTCCTCTACCTGCGGGCTGAGGCGGTGGATCTCGTCGATGAACAGAACGTCGCGCGGTTCGAGATTGGTCAGGATGGCCGCGAGGTCGCCGGGCTTGGCGAGGATCGGGCCGGAGGTGGCGCGGAAGCCGACGCCCAGCTCACGCGACACGATCTGGGCCAGGGTGGTCTTGCCGAGGCCCGGAGGGCCGAACAGCAGGACGTGGTCCAGCGCCTCCTGACGCCCACGGGCGGCGTTGATGAAGACCTGCAGGTTGCCCTTGGCCTGCTCCTGCCCGACGAACTCCGACAGGGTCTGGGGCCGCAGGGCGCGGTCATAGGCTTCGCCCGGCGCGGCCTCGGGAGAGATGATGCGGTCGTCGGTCATGCGCGGCTCCGCCGCTTCGGGTCGAGGGTCGAGGGTCGAGGGTCGAGGGAAGATTGAGTTTCCACCGCCTTCTCCGTCAGCCCGCGCCCTTCAAATCCGAACACCTCGACCCTCGACCCTCGACCCTCGACCCTCATCGCCCCAGCTCCTGCAGCGCGGCGCGGATGACGGCCGACAGATCCGCCTCCTCGCCCAGCCGGATGAGGGCCTGGTCGACGGCGCGGCGGGCGTTGATCTCGGCGACTCCGAGGCCGAGCAGGGCCGAGACAGCCTCGCCGGTCAGGCTGGGCGCCGGGGCGACGACAGCGGCCTCGACATGGACGCCGGGGGCCGTGGGAGTGAAGGACGCCTCGCCCAGCGACTTGCCCTTCAACTCGGTGACGATGCGCAGCGCCAGCTTGGGGCCGACGCCGTTGGCGCGGGCGACCGCGGCCTTGTCCTCGCGCGCGACGGCCGAGGCCAGCTCGCCCGGCGGCAGGACGTCGAGCACCCCCAGCGCCGCCTTGGGCCCGACGCCCTGGATGGCCAGCATGGTGGTGAAGGCCCGACGCTCGTCGCGGGTCAGGAAGCCGTAGAGGCGCGGACCGGCGTCCTCGCTCCACTGCGAATGGATATGCAGGGTCGCCTCGTCGCCGGGCGCCGGGAGACGGCCCAGCGTGCGGGCGCCGCAGGCCACGACATAGCCGACGCCCATGCAGTCCAGCAGACAATGGTCCTGTTCGACCTCGGCCAGGACGCCGCGCAGACGACCGATCATGCCGCGCCTCGCAGGGTCTCGAGCAGGGCCCGCCTGCGCAGCTGGGCGTGGGTGATGGCGACGGCCAGGGCGTCAGCGGCGTCGGCCTTCACATCGCCGGAGGCCGGCAGCAGGCGCTTCACCATGAAGGCGATCTGGCCCTTGTCGGCGTGGCCGGCGCCGACCACCGCCTTCTTGATCAGATTGGGCGAGTATTCCGCCACCGGCAGCCCGCATTTGGCGGGGGCCAGCATGACCGCGGCGCGGGCGTGGCCCAGTTTGAGCGTCGAGGACGGGTTCACGTTGACGAAGACCTCCTCGACCGCCGCCTCCTCGCAGGCGTAGTCGCCGCACAGGGCGGTGACCGCGTCCAGCAGGTGCACCAGCCGCTCGGCGAAGGGGGCGGTCTCGGGCGGGGTGACCACGCCGTGGGCGATCCAGCGCAGGCGTGAGCCCTCGGCTGAAATCACGCCCCATCCGGTGCGTCTGAGGCCGGGGTCCAGCCCGATGATCCGAGTCGCTTCGTTCGCCATCCGTTCCCTTTTGCCCGAGAGATGCCTAACGGACAATGACCGGACACGCGCCAAATAGATTGCATATGCAACGCCTCCGTGTTTTGCATATGCAATGGACACGACCCCCTGCATCTGCGGCCGCCTGCGTCGCACCTCGCGCGCCCTCACTCGCTTGTATGACGAGGCGCTGGCGCCGGTGGGGATCACCGTGACCCAGTTTTCGGTGATGCGGACCCTGTCGCGGATGGAGCGGCCGACGCTGGTCGAACTGGCCGAGGCGACAGCGCATGAGAAGAGCGCCCTGTGGCGCATCCTGCAGCCGCTGGTGAAGGCCGGCTGGATCGCAACAGCGGCGGAAGCGGGCGCGCGGGCGCAGCGGCTGTCGGTCACGCCGCCGGGGCTGGAAAAGCTGAATGACGCCCTGCCCCACTGGCGCGCGGCGCAGGCGAAGGTGTCGGAGACTCTCGGTGAGCGTGAAGCCGCCCTGATCGCCCTGCTGAAGGAGGTCGAGACCCATGTCTGAAGCCGTCTCGTCCAAGCTGTCGACCCGCGTCTGGATCATGATCCTCACCGGGGCGGTGATCGTCACCCTGTCGATGGGGGTGCGGCAGTCGTTCGGCCTGTTCCTCGGCCCGCTGGGGCTGGAGCTGCAGGTGGACCGCCAGACCTTTGGCCTGATCGTGGCCGGGCAAAACCTGCTGTTCGGCCTGCTGCAGCCCTTCGTCGGGGCGTGGGCCGACCGGCACGGGGCGGGCAAGGTCGCCGTGTTCGGGGCCGTGGTCTATGCGATCGGGATGGTCGTTGCGGCGACGGCGGCGAACGCCCTGGGGTTGGCCATCGGCTTCGGGGCGCTGGTCGGACTGGCCATGGCGGGCTGCACCTTCACCGTCATCCTCGGCGCGGTCGGGAAGATCGTCCCGGCGGACAAGCGGACCCTGGCCTTCGGCATCGTCACGGCGGGCGGATCGTTTGGCCAGTTTCTGGTCGTCCCGGCGGCGCAGGGTCTGCTGGACGCGCTGGACTGGCGGCTGACCCTGGCGGTGCTGGGCGGCCTGATCGTGCTGATCATCCCGCTGGCGCTGGGCGTGGCAGGCAAGCCGCCGGCGGCGATCAGCGCACAGGACGGCCCGCCCATCGGGCAGGCGCTGCAGGAGGCCTTTGGCGACCGGTCTTTCTGGCTGTTGAACGCAGGCTTCTTCGTCTGCGGCTTCCACATCGCTTTCGTCGGCACCCACCTGCCCTCCTACATCCGCGATCAGGGCCTGCCCGCGGAGGTCGGCGCCTGGTCGCTGGCGCTGATCGGCCTGTTCAACATCGCGGGCTCGTGGCTCTGGGGCGCCTGGGGATCGAAGCGGTCGAAGAAAGGACTGCTGGCCCTGCTCTACGCCCTGCGCGCGGCGGCCATCGCGATCTTCCTGGTGGTCCCGATCTCGCCGGTCAGTGTGCTGGCCTTCGCCGCGACCTTCGGCTTCCTGTGGCTGGGGACCGTGCCGCTGACCAACGGGCTGGTGGCGCAGATCTATGGGCTGAGACACCTGTCGGCGCTGGGCGGGATCGTCTTCCTGAGCCATCAGGTCGGGGCCTTCCTCGGCGCCTGGCTGGCGGGCGTGGCCTTCGACGCGACCGGCTCCTACCTGGTGATCTGGCTGGTCTCGATCGGGCTGGGCCTGCTCGCGGCGGCGGCGAACCTGCCGATCCGCGAGGCGCCGCTGGTCCGGCCTGAAACGGTCCCGGCGGAATGACCCGCAAGCTCATCATCGGCGCGGGACTGGCCCTGCTGGCGGGGCTGAGCCTGTGGCTGTGGGGGCGGAACGGGCTGGCGGTCTTCGTCGACGCCGCCGTCGCCTTCTGCACCTGACGCCTGCTCGTCGCCTACTCGTCCCTGGGCATGACCGAAAAGCCGGCGAGGCCGTCCTCGGCCGACAGACGCTCGACGAGGCCGTCGATGTCCAGCGGCATCGGCCCCCTCACCTTCAGATGATGCTCATGCAGCTTGCCGTCCTGGGTGACCACATGACCCAGGCGGACGGCGCTCATGCCGGAATCGCGGAACAGGTTGCGGACCCGCGCCTCGCCCGGGGCGGCGTTGCGCCGCCAGCTCAGCGTGACGTCCATCACCCCGATATGGGGCAGCTTCGCGTCCGCCAGGCGCAGGACGCCCAGCACCGCCAGGGTCGCCCCCGCCGCCAGCAAGGCCAGCGGCAGCATGCCGACGCCGAACAGCACGCCGATCGCCGAGGTGACCCACAGGGACGCCGCCGTGGTCAGGCCGTGGACAGAGAACCCCTCGCGGAAGATCACCCCCGCGCAGAGGAAGCCGATGCCGGTCAGCAGACCGTGCGACATGCGGGTGGGGTCGATCACCACAGTCTGGCCCGGCAGGGCGGTGAAGGCCCAGGTCGACTGATGCATGGCCGCCAGCATCAGCACGCAGCTGGTCAGACAGACGAGAATGTGGGTGCGGAAGCCCGCCGGGTGGCCGTGATAGGTGCGCTCGACCCCGATCAGTCCCCCGGCCGTCATGGCCGCGAGCACCGGCCAGACCAGTTCCCAGTTCATCAGCATTCGCTCCGTAGGCAGACGAATCCTGAAGCCTAGGCCCGTCCGCCCGAACCGATCAAGCGCGGTGGGTCAGGTGGACCGAGACAAGCCCGTCAACGCGCGCTAGCGTCTGGCCGGACAGGGGGAGAGTCCGGATGATCAGGACCACGACCGCAATGCTGACCGCGCTGGCGGCGGCCGCGCTTCTGGCCGGGAGCGCGGCGGCGCAAACCGGCGCCGCACGCCCGGATCAGGCCGCGTTCCGGGACCTGTACCGGGAGCTGATCGAGACCAACACCACCCTGTCCGAGGGCAGCTGCACCCTGGCGGCTGAGCGGATGGCCGCACGGCTGCTGGCGGCGGGCTATCCGGTGGAAGACGTGCGGGTGCTGGTCCCGGCGGAGCGGCCGAAGGACGGCAATCTGGCGGCGGTGCTGCGCGGGTCGGACCCGACGGCCGAACCCCTGCTGCTGCTGGCCCATATCGACGTGGTCGAGGCCCGGCGCGAGGACTGGGTGCGCGACCCGTTCACCCTGGTCGAGGAGGACGGCTATTTTTACGCCCGGGGCGCGCAGGACGACAAGGCGCAGGCGGCGATCTGGGTGGACACCCTGATCCGGCTGAAGGGCGAGGGCTTCACCCCGCGCCGTGACATCAAGATCGCCCTGACCTGCGGCGAGGAGACGTCGGACACCTTCAACGGCGTCTCGTGGTTACTGGCGAACCATCGCGACGCGCTGCAGGCCGGATTTGCCCTGAACGAGGGCGCGCGCGGGCGGCTGGACGCGGCGGGGAACCGGGTGGCGCTGGAAATCCAGGCCGGCGAGAAAATCTACCAGGACTACCGGCTGGAGATCAGCAACCCCGGCGGCCATTCGTCCCGGCCGGTGCCGGACAACGCCATCTATCGCCTGTCGGCCGCCCTGACACGGCTGGGCGGCCACACCTTCCCGACCGAGCCCAACCCGACGGTGAAGGCCTATTTCGCGGCCCTCGCCGTGACCAATCCGGTCCATGCGGCGGACATGCGGGCCGTCGGCTCGGGGACGCCGGCGCAGATGCAGGCCGCGGCGACCCGCCTGTCCGCCGCCGATCCCGCCTGGAATGCGGTGCTGCGCACCACCTGCGTGGCGACGATGGTCGACGCGGGCCATGCGCCGAACGCCCTGCCCCAGCGCGCCGTCGCCAATGTGAACTGCCGCATCCTGCCGGGGCATGACCCGCAGGCGATCCGGGGCGAGCTGGACCGGGTGCTCGCCGATCCGGGGATCGCGGTGACCATCGCGGGCAACATCGACCCGACCTCGCCGCCCCCGCCGCTGAGCGTGGAGATCGTGGAGCCGATCCTGGCCGCCGCCGCGGACCTGTGGCCCGACGTGCCCATCGTGCCCTCGATGAGCCCCGGCGCCACGGACGGACGGTTCACCAATGCGGCGGGCATTCCGACCTACGGGGTCACGGGCCTGTTCGCCGATCCGGACGGCGGCGGAGTCCACGGGCTGAACGAGCGGATCCGGGTGCGGTCGCTGTACGAGGGCCGGGACTTCCTGTTCGCCCTCGTCAGGGCCTACGCCCGATAGGGGCGTCGGCGGCGCGAACCGGCGCCGTTTGAAACCTGAGCGCGCATTCGCCGTTTCGGACATGCAGGCGCAGGGCCTGCGCCGACCGACACGCCGCCATGTCCGCCAGTTTCGATCGTCACCTCTGCCCCGACCACTTCTGCGCCCTGAAGGCGGAGGTGATCCGCGCCGCCGTCGAGTTGTCCGACGCCCAGCTGATGGAGCTGAGCGACGCCCTGCACAGCATGCTGCGCCTGCGCCGCCCGGGCCGCCCCATCACCGATGACGCCGGCTGGATGGTCGACGGCGAGACGCCGTATCCGGGCTGACCGGTCTCAGCCGGCGTACTTGGCCGCGTCCTCGTCCGAGATGTCCTCGTTCGAATAGACGTTCTGGACGTCGTCCTCGGCGTCCAGCGCGTCGAGGAGTTTGAAAAGGGTGCCGACGGCCTCGCCGGTGACCGGCACGTCCGACTGCGGCTTCCAGACGATGGCGGTCGACTTGGGATCGCCCAGCACCCTGGACATGGCCTCGGCCACGTCGTTCAGGTCCTCGAAGGCGGTCCAGATGGTGTGGCCCGGCGCGTCTTCGTAGATGTCCGGCTTGACCAGATCGCTCTCGACGTCCTGGGCGCCGGCCTCGATGGCGGCCTCCATGACGGCGTCTTCAGTGCCAGCCTCGGCGGCGTAGACGATCTTGCCGACCTTGTCCCACATGAAGGCGACCGAGTTCATCTCGCCCAGCGCACCGCCGTTCTTCTTGAACGCCGTGCCGATGTTGGAGGCCGCGCGGTTGCGGTTGTCGGTCAGGGCCTCGACGATGATGCCGACGCCGCCGGGGCCGCGGCCCTCGTAGCGGACCTCTTCCATCGTATCGAGATCGCCCGACGACGCCTTGTTGATGGCGCGGGCGATGACGTCCTTGGGCAGGCTTTCGGCCTTGGCGTTGTTCACCGCCAGACGCAGGCGCGGGTTCATGGCCGGATCGGGCATGCCCGACTTGGCGGCGACGGTGATGTCGCGCGACAGCTTGGAGAACAGCTTGGAGCGCTGGGCGTCGGCGCGCCCCTTGCGGTGCATGATGTTCTTGAACTTGGAATGGCCGGCCATGAATCAGGTCTCTTGTCGTTTAAGCGCTATCGCTCGCGGCGCGGCCGCTCGCTGCTTGAGCGCGAGGTCGTGGTCTTGAAAGTCGGAGCCGCGATCTACCCGATGGCGGACACGCTGTCACGATTCAGGAACCGGTAGAGCTTTACAGGCATTTGGAACGCAGAAGACGGAGCCCTGACATGACCGCCGAAGACGCCATCTACGCCGCCCAGGGCTATCACGACGAGGACCTGCACGAGGCCGACATCGTCGAGTGGTACGAGGCCCGCCCGGTCACCGTCCCGACCGCCCTGGCCGCCGGCGCGGTGATCGGCGCCTTCACCCTGGGCGTCCTGACCGCCGTCGGCGCCCTGGCGCTGATGGGCCGTCTGGACGACTGAGCCCGGGAGGGCGTCAGCTCTTCAGGCTCTCCAGAAACCCGCGCATCTTGTCGTCCACGCTGACCGGCCGCTTGGTTTCGCGGTCGACGTAGACGTGGACGAAATAGCCGACGGCGGCGGCGTCCTGCTCATTGTTGCGGAACAGGGCGATCTCGTAGCGGACCGAGCTGGTGCCGACGTGGGCGACGCGAACGCCCGCCTCGATCTCGTCCGGGAAGGCGGTCGGCGAGAAGTAGCGGCAGCCGGTCTCGGCGACCAGACCGATGGTCTTGCCGTTGTGGATGTCCAGCACCCCGTTGACCACCAGCAGCCGGTTCACCGCCGTGTCGAACCACGAATAATAGACGACGTTGTTCACGTGGCCGTAGACGTCGTTGTCCATCCAGCGGGTCGAGATCTGCTGGAAGCGACGATAGTCGCCGCGCTTCGTGCGTTCGATGGTGCCGGTCAAAATTCACTCCCTCCTGTGTCGCGCTACCGCTCGGCGCGCGGCGCCTCGCTGCTTGAGCGCATTGTTGTGCACTAACGCTCGGGACGCGGTCCCTCGCTGCTTGAGCGCATTGGTTGGTCGTTTCCCCCGAGCGTCTCTGCGGACACTTCGGACGAACAGCGTTGGGCTTGGCGGACGCGGCGTCAAGCGCCTAGCGTAAACGTCATGAGCACGATCCAGACCCGCGCCGCCGTCCTTCGCGCCATGGGCGCCGCGCGGCCCTATGCCGACAGCCGCCCGCTGGCCATCGAGACCGTCGCGCTGGCCCCGCCGGGCGCCGGGGAGGTGCTGGTGGCGGTAAAGGCCGCGGGCCTGTGCCATTCGGACCTCAGCGTCATCAACGGCGACCGGCCCCGACCCATGCCGATGGCGCTGGGCCATGAGGCGGCGGGCATCGTCGAGGCGGTCGGCCCCGGTGTGGACGACCTGGGCCCCGGCGACCACGTGGTCATGGTCTTCATGCCCAGCTGCGGCCACTGTCCGCCCTGCGCCGGGGGCCGCCCGGCCCTGTGCGAGCCCGGCGCGGCGGCCAACGGCAAGGGCGAGCTGCTGGGCGGCGGCACCCGGCTGCACGTCGAGGACGGCGACCTGCATCACCATCTGGGTTGCTCCGCCTTCGCCGACCGGGCCGTGGTCTCGCGCCGGTCGCTGGTGAAGGTCCCGAAGGACCTGCCGTTCGAGCACGCGGCCCTGTTCGGCTGCGCGGTCCTGACCGGGGTCGGCGCGGTGGTGAACACGGCGTCGGTGCGGGCCGGACAGTCGGTGGCCGTCGTAGGCTTGGGCGGCGTCGGCCTGGCCTCGGTGCTGGGGGCGCTGGCCTCCGGGGCGAGCCCGGTCGTCGCTGTGGACCTGTCGGAGGACAAGCTGGCGCTGGCCCGGTCGCTGGGCCCGGTGCTGACCGTCAACGCCGCCGACGCCGACGCCGTCGAACAGGTGCGCGCCCTGACCGGCGGCGGGGCCGATGTGGTGCTGGAAATGGCCGGCTCGATCCGTGCGCTGGAGGCGGCGTGGAAGATGACGAAGCGCGGCGGAACCACCGTCACCGCCGGCCTGCCCCCGCCCGAGGCGGCGCTGGCGGTCAATGTGGTCAACCTCGTGGCCGAGGAGCGGACCCTGAAGGGCAGCTACATCGGCACCGCCATCCCGTCGCGCGACATCCCCCGCTACATCCAGCTGTTCCGCGACGGCCGCCTGCCGGTCGACCGGCTGCTGACCGGGACAGTCAAACTCGAGGACATCAACGCCGCCTTCGACGCCCTGCACGCGGGCGAGGCGGTGCGCACGGTGGTGACCTTCGGCGACTGACGGCCTAAACCTCGCCCCATGACCCAAGCCCCCCTGCGCCGCCTGATCGACCTGCCCGGCCTCGACGCCCTCGAGATGAAGGCGCTGATGAAGCCGCGCATGGCCGACCCGGACGAGCGCCATGAGTTCCCCGAGATCGACGAGGCCTCGAAGACTGTCTTCGGCCTGACCCCGGACGAGGCCGAGGCCGTGGCCCTGCCGGACGACTGGGACGGCATCGAGCGTCTGGAGGGCTTTGACCTGACCGACGCCTTCGAGGCCGGGGGCTGGGACGTCACCGACAGCAAGCGCAAACCCCTGCGCATGATCCGCCACTGGGCCCTGCCCCTGGCCCTGGCCATGCGCGGCGTCGCCGGCGAACTGCCCTTCGCCCCGGAGCCCGGCCCGGACGACCCCGGCGACGACTGGGGGGCGAAGATGGCGGCCGAGGCGACGCGGTTCAGGAAGCGGTAGCCGTCAGAGCATCGCCACCCCGTCGGGCGAGGCCTTCGCCCGGGCGATGACGGCGTGGACGTGCGCCATGAAGGCCTGCTCGATCCGGTACAGCGGCGCCGGCAGGATATAGTCGCGCGCCCGGACGCGGCGTCCCGCGCGGAGCGCCTCGTGGAAATGCACCTCCCGCTGGGGCTCCGGCTCCAGCTCGCCCCGGGCGATGAGTGCGAGGCGCCGGCGCTGGAGGTGCTCGATCAGGAAATTGTCGCGACGGGCGCGGGCGGGGCGGCGGGGCTTCATGGAGGGCTCCTGTGGGGGTGTGGGGGTGTCCCCAGAACCCCCGCTCATCCCGGCGAAAGCCGGGATGAGCGGAATGGAATTGGTCATCGTCCTCCACCGATTGACCCGGCGAGGGTGGGAAGGGCGCGGGACGCCGGGCCTCGCCCGGGGTTTGA
>NZ_JBLYQK010000047.1:0-13215 GCF_048799765.1 Brevundimonas sediminis | reverse complement strand
CACCGCGGCCCGGCGGCGCACCGTCCGCGCCGCCTCCTTCGCCTCGATCAGTTCGAGGTAGCGCGCCGCGATCGACACCAGCCGCAGGGCGTGGGCCTCGTCCGGCGCGTCGCCGTCATTGACCATGGTCAGAATCTCGTCGGCATAGCCGGACAGCCGTTCGGTCAGGGCGTCGACCAGGGTCTTGCGCGCGGCCTCGCTGCCGAAGGTGGCGGCGGCGCCGCGGGTCGCCCCGACCAGCCGCAGCAGGGCCAGGGCGGCGTCGGCGGCCTCGCCCCGCGACGGGGCGTCCAGGCGCGGCGCCATCCGGCTCATGCGTCCGCCCATCTGCACCCGTGCCAGCGGCAGGGCCTTGTCGACCGCCTTGTCCGCGGTGCGCAGCAGGCCCGAGAGCCAGGCGGACACCTTGACCCGGCTGTCGCGAACCCGGCGCCCCCATTCGGAGTCCGGATCGAGCGTCAGGGTCACGTCCAGCTCGGCCAGCACCCCGGCGCACCAGTCGAGGTCGGCGATGGCGTCATTGACCCCTTCAGCGGTCTGTCCCGGTTGATAGGCGGCCAGCCGGGCGACGCGGGCGTCCGCGCCGTCCAGCAGACGGTCCACGAACCCGGCCAGTTCGGAGGCGCTCAGGAAGCCCCGCCGTCCCGCCGCCCCGGAGGTCCGGGTGATGATCCGCAGCACCAGCACCGCATCGTCCAGCTGCGAGAAGAGCATCTCCAGCAGGCGGCTGGCGCCGTCGGCGTGAATGTCGGAACAGTCCTTCACCAGCAGGCGCAGCTCGGCCAGCTGGTCGTCGTCGGGCCGCTTCAGCCAGACCTCGATCGACGGCATGCCCCGACGGGCCAGATGGGCCAGATCGAGACAGGCGGCGAGATCCTGCAGGCCCTGGGCGCGACGGGCCGGCTCGAGGTCCTCGGGCCAGATCAGGGCCGGGCGGTCGCGCACGGCCGAGGCGGCCGACAGGCAGTAGCGGTTGGCCACCGGCACGGCGTCCGGCTCGTCGAGGTCATCCAGCCGGGGCAGGAGATGGGGCTCGCCCTCGATCGCCGCGCGCCACAGACGGGGCAGGACAGAGGGCGGGAAGGTCATGGAGGCGATGCCGTCCGGCCGCGTCCGGAACATCCGCGCCACGGGGGCGAGGACGAAGGCGCGGCGCACCCGGTCCCGCATCTCCTCGGCCAGCATCAGCCGCAACTCGGCGGCCCGCCCGCCCGGCAAGGCCGCGACAGCCGCCGAGACGGCCTTCAGGACGGTCTCGGGGCAGCGCCCGATCAGGGCGGCCAGCGCAAGGCGGTGGGCGGCGGTCAGCCCGGACATGGAACACCTTCGAAGCCGGGCTTGTCCGGCAGACGCCAATCCTGCCATCGCCAGGGTTAACGCCGCCTAACCGACTGTCCGTGTTCAGATTTCAGCCGTGGGTAGTTCGAGCAAAACCTTCAACCCGCCCATCTCGCTGTCGCCCAGGGTGATCTTGCCGCCGTAGGCGCGGGTCAGCTCGACCACGATGGACAGGCCGAGGCCCGAGCCGGGGGTGGTCTCGTCCATCCGCATGCCCCGCTGCAGGGCCGCCTCGCGCTGATCCTCGGGCAGACCGGGGCCGTCGTCCTCGACCACCACCACCATCTGCCCCAGCCCGGTCGCTCCGGCCGAGATGCGCACCCGACGCTTCGCCCATTTGCAGGCGTTCTCCATCAGGTTCCCGAGGATTTCCTGCAGGTCCTGCCGCTCGCCGCGGAAGCCGAGCTCGTCGGGGGCGCGCCAGTCGATCTCGACCGGTTTCCATTCGAAGACCCGCTCCAGCATGACCGCCATCTCGTCCAGCACCTCGGCGATGGGGGTGCGTTCGCCCAGCAGCTGGGCGCGGGCGGCGGCGCGGGCGCGGCGCAGGTGGTGATCGACCTGGGCCTTCATGACCTCGGTCTGCTTGCGGACGATGTCCGGCAGGGCGCCCTGCTGCGTCCCGGCCTCGGCCAGCATCACCGACAGCGGCGTCTTCAGCGCATGGGCCAGGTTGCCGACATGTGTGCGCTGGCGCTCCACCGTTTCCTGATTGTGGTCCAGCAGGCGGTTCACCTGCTCGGCCAGGGGCTGGATCTCGACCGGATAGCTGTGAACGATCCGCGCCGCCTTGCCCTTGCGGACGTCCGAGATCTCGTTGCGGAGTCCGAACAGGGGGCGCAGACCGATCTGCACCTGCAGGAAGACGGCGATCACCAGACCCAGGCCAAGGATCAGCAGGGCGATCCAGGTGAAGGTGGCGAACTGGCGGGCGTCGGCGTCGATCGTCGACCGGTCGATACCGGACATCAGCACCAGCGGCGCCTCGCGCCCCGGCAGGGTCTTCAGGCTGGCGGCCACCCGCAGCGGGCTGTCGATGGGTCCGGTGGCGTTGTAGCTGATGGTCTGGCCGAAGGCGTCGGTCAGGCGCGCCGCCAGCCCCGCCGGCACGACCAGATCCTCTCCGGCCAGCGACGGCGAGCGCGCGAGGATGCGCACCCCGCCCCCCGCATCCAGCTCGCCGACCGCCCAGTATTTGCCGGACAAGGGGCGAAGAGTCCGGGAATCCTTGATCTCCGCAACGCTGACGCCGTCGGGGGTGACCGTGGTCGCCAGCACGACATCGTCGATGGTCTCGTTCAGCACGAAGCCGAGCCGGCGCAGGGTGCTTTCCTCGTACTGCCGGGTCAGGGCGAAGCCGGTCGCCAGCAGGGCCACAACGATCCACGCCGCCGCCAGCCAGATCAGGCGACGGGTGAGGCTGCGGCCCGGGCGGCCGAACCAGCGGCCCCAGGTCTTCGGCTCGACCGCGGCCGGTTCGCCCCCCGACGCCTCGGTCACGCCGCTTCGGACTCGCCCGCCAGCGGCGTCAGGCGGTAGCCGAGACCACGGACGGTCTCGATCCGGTCAGAGCCGATCTTCTTGCGCAGGCGGCCGACGAAGACCTCGATGGTGTTGGAGTCGCGGTCGAAGTCCTGGTCGTACAGATGCTCGACCAGTTCGGTGCGGCTGATGACCCGGCCCTGATGCATCATCATGTAGTGCAGCAGACGATATTCCAGCGAGGTCAGGCGCAGGGGCTCGCCGTTGACGCTGGCGCGGGCCGCGCGCGGGTCGAGGCGCAGGCCGCCGCACGACAGGGTCGCCGAGGCGATGCCCGCCGAGCGGCGCAGCAGGGCGCGCAGGCGGGCCAGCAACTCCTCGGTGTGGAAGGGCTTGGTCAGATAGTCGTCGGCCCCGGCGTCGAAGCCCGACACCTTGTCCGACCAGGCGCCGCGCGCGGTCAGGATCAGGACCGGCGTGGTCTTGCCGTCCCGGCGCCATCGCTCCAGCACCGACACGCCGTCGATCTTGGGCAGGCCCAGATCGAGGACGATGACGTCATAGGGCTCGGTGTCGCCGAGGAAATGGGCCTCCTCGCCGTCGGCGGCGTGGTCGACGGCGTAGCCGGCGTCGCCCAGGGCCAATTTCAGCTGACGGGACAGGTCGGCGTCGTCCTCGACCAGAAGCACTCGCATGGGGGGATCCTACCGGCTGGCGTCGACGGCGACGTTGAAGATGCGGCCGTCGCGCTCGAAGGCGAAGACGTAGCTGTTGCCCGACATGCCGCGATAGCCGACGAAGCGGGCGTCGCCCGCCCGGGACTGGGCGATGCGCTGGGCTTCGGCCGAGCTCATCTGCGGACGCTCGGACCGTTCCGGGCGTTGCGATTGCTCGCGGCCGGGCGGGCGGCGGTCACGGTCTCCCCGCGACCCATCCTGGGCGGCGGCGGCCGAGAGCGGCGCGAGAGCCAGCAAGGCGGCGGTGAGAATGACGGGCATCCGGTTCATGGTGACGGGTTTAGGCTCGCGGCTCTGAACGACGGCTGAACGAACAGTCTAGACATATTTCAGTTCGTCCGTGCGGACGAACCATACTTTTTTCGGCCGCGGACCGTCGCCCCCCCGGGACCTCCCGACCCGACACGGCCGGAGCGCCCTTACGCGCGTGCGCGGATCATTTCTCCCTCACGGAAGCCGCGGACCGGAGCGTGACGACGATTTCATGCAGATGAACGCCAACTGACTTTCGCTGTTCAGATCGGGCTCAGGCCGGGGCTGCTTTTATCCACGTCAACGCAGCCACACCGGTTGCGCGAACAGGAGAGACCCGATGTTCAAGAAAGCCATCATCCCCGCCCTCGTCCTGGCCGCCGCTTCCGTCGCGGTCCCGGCCGCCGCCTCGGCTCAGTCGTATCGCCACGACGGCCCGCGCTACGAGCAGAACCACCGCGGCTGGCAGCCGATCGCCCAGCGCAAATACCAGCTGGACCAGCGCATCGACGTCGGCCTGCGCAACGGCCAGCTGAGCCGCCGCGAGGCGACCCGCCTGCGCAGCGATCTGAATGCGCTGGTGCGCCTGGAGTACAGCTACCAGCGGGGCGGCCTGAGCCTGCGCGAGCGTCAGGACCTCGACCGTCGCTACGACCGTCTGGCCAGCCAGATCCGCTACGAGCGCCGCGACCGCGATAACCGTCGCTGGTAAGGTCTGACCTTCCCTCCCCGAGAGGTCAGCCGGGGCGCGATCCGAAAGGGTCGCGCCCCTTTCGCGTGTCAGAGCCGCAGTCGGCTCTCGATCACCGTCACCGCCTGGCCGCGCAGCAGGACGCGGTCGCCGTTCAGCACCGTGGCGATGTCGCCGCCGCGGCCGGGGAAGACCTGCCGGAAGCGCACGTCGGCGCGCCCCAGCCTGTCAGCGTACAGCGGCGCCAGGATGCAGTGGGCCGAGCCGGTGGCCGGATCCTCGTCCACCCCGCAGCCCGGTGCGAAAAAGCGGTCGACCACATCGACGTCGTCGGACGGATCGGCGGGGGCGCAAACGATGACCTGACCGATCTCGCCCGCCTCGCCCTGCAGCGTCGCGATGGCGCGAATGTCCGGGGCGCAGGCGCGGACGGCGGCGGCGTCCGCCAGAACGGCGACCAGATAACGGCCGGCCCAGACCTCCAGCGGCTCGACGCCCAGCGCCTCGGCCAGCCCCGCGAGCGGCCCGGTGCGGCGCGGCGGATCGGCGGGGAAGTCCATCTCGTAGCCGCCGTCGGTCGCCCGGACGATCAGCGGGCCGGAGCGGGTGTCGAAGGTGACGGCGGGGACGTCCAGCCCGACCTCGCCGAGCAACACATGGGCCGAGGCCAGGGTGGCGTGGCCGCACAGATCGACCTCCATCCCCGGCGTGAACCAGCGCAGGCCGAACCGCGCGGGGTCAGCGGTGCGCAGCAGGAAGGCGGTCTCGGCCTGATTGTTCTCCTTCGCCAGCGCCTGCATCCACGCGGCGTCGGGCCAATAGTCGAAGGGTTCCACGACGCAGGCGGGGTTGCCCTTGAAGGGGGCGGCGGCGAAGGCGTCGACTGTCCACTGTTTCATCGCGGCGAAAGCCCCTCGCGTTGACGTCGCAACATGTCGGCCCACGCGGTGCGGACCACAGGAGTGCTGACGAAATCGGGCGAACAGAGCGCAGCGATCGCCACATGGATCGGATTCCGACCATTGTGCGCCTGCCCCATGTACGGCGGATACTCATCCGTCATGGTGACGTTCAGGGGCGCCGATGGATTCGCCGCGACCTCCCTCCGCATCTGGACAAAGGTCGCCGTTGCGGGTTGCCCGGAGCAACTCATTGCGACCTCGCGCCAAGTCTGGACCGGCCCATCCGCACCGGTCTGCACGGTTAAGAGAATCGCCACCATGCCCCGACGATGGGCTTCCCATTCCGGTCCGACCTGCACCGCGATGGCGGCGTCTCGCCCCTCGTGGACAACGCGCCATTCCTGCACGGGAGCGGCCTGTGTCAGCCATGCTGCGATTGCGAGCGAGATCATTGAATAGCCCTGAAACTGCGAGGAGTACGTTGTCCTCTCGCATTGCTCCGGGATTGTCGACCCATGCGACACGCGCCCCCGGGCGTGAGTTCAGGGAACCACCTTCAGCTCCGGCCACCGCGCCTGTGCGCTGGCGACCACCTTGTCCCAGCCCTTCGCCAGGGGGCGGTTGGGGTTGGGGCGCAGGACCATGTCGAACATGTCTTCAAGGCCGAAGGGCGCCGCGACGCTGATCGTGTCATCGGCCTCAAGCCGGACGCCGACCGAGAAGGCCGGGGCGACGAAGCGGCTGAGGGCCGTGTCGGTGTCCGGCAGGGCGTCATAGGGCTCACCGAAGCGGTCGGGGAACCAGATGTGGACGCGGGCCTGATTGCGGACCTCGACGATGTCGCGGAAGGGCGGTTCGAAGGCGGCGGCGACCTGTTTGATCACCACGTCCTCGGCGTCCCAGCTGGTGTCCGGGTCGAAATAGCCGAGGTCGTAGTCCTTGATGCCGTAGCCCGCCGGGCGGCCGGTCACGTCGTTCCAGACCGCCTGATAGACGGCGCCGGAAAAGACCCGCCAGTCGTTCAGGCCGAGGCCCCGGACCGTGGTCATCACATGCATCAGGTCGGGGTTGGCGCGGACAATCCGGCCGAGCCGGACTTCGAGATCGTTCATCGGCGCAGCGTCCAGCCGTGGTCGAGCGGGCCATGACCGCTGCCGAGGCCGGGGGCGCGGCGGATGGCTTCAGCGACATAGGCCCAGGCTTCGGTGACGGCGAGATCGAGGGGCAGGCCCTTGGCCAGACCGGCGGCGCAGGCGCTGGCCAGGGTGCAGCCGGTGCCGTGGGTGTGGCGGGTGTCGACCCGCTCCCCCTCCAGCAGGGTCTCGCCGTCGGGCGTGACGAGCACATCGATGACCCGGTCGCCGGTGGCGACGTGGCCGCCCTTCATCAGCACCGCCTTGGCGCCCATGCCGAGAAGGAAGGCGCCCGCCCGGCGCTGGCCGTCGAGGTCGGCGACGGTGAGGCCGGTCAGGGCTTCGGCCTCGGGCGCGTTGGGGGTCAGCAGGGCCGCGCGCGGGATCATCAGCGATCGCACCGCCTGCACCGCCTCATCGGGCAACAGGGGGTGGCCGCCCTTGGCGATCATGACCGGGTCGATGACGGCGGGAGCAGTCGAACTGTCGAGGATGGCGGCGACGCGCTCGACCACGTCGGTCGAGCCCAGCATGCCGGTCTTGATGGCGTCGGCGCCGATGTCGTCCAGCACCGCCCGCGCCTGCGCCTCGATCAGGTCCAGCGGCAGGGGATGGACGCCGTGGACGCCCAGGGTGTTCTGAACCGTGATGGCGGTGATGGCGGTGGCCGCGAAACCGCCCAGGGCCGTCACGGCCTTGGTGTCCGCCTGTATGCCCGCGCCGCCGCCCGAGTCGGAGCCGGCGATGATCAGGACGCGTCCGGGAGAGGTCATTCCCTGCGAATGGCCGAGTCCCGGCCGGGGGGCAAGCCTCAGGGCGTGACGGCCGCGGTCACCGCCGCCTGCACCGCCAGCGCCTGGACGGTCTCGCGGACGTCGTGGACCCGGATGATGGCCGCGCCGCGCCGGGCGGCCTCGAGCGCGAGGGCCAGCGATCCGCCCAGACGATCCGTGGCCTCAACGGCCGTAGGGTCGATGGCGGCGATGGTGCGCTTGCGGCTGGCGGCGTAGAGGACCGGCAGGCCGGTCGCGCCCAGCCGCTCCAGATTGGCGGTCAGGGCCAGGTTGTGGGCCAGGGTCTTGCCGAAGCCGATGCCTGGATCGAGCCAGAGACGGTCCGGCGCGACGCCCGCGGCCATCACCTCCCCGGCCCGGATCGCCAGCCAGTCGACGACCTCGGAGACGACGTCGTCATAACGCGGGGCGTCCTGCATGGTGCGGGGCTCGCCCTTCATGTGCATCAGGACCACGTCGCAACCGAGGTCCACGGCGGTCGGCAGGCTGGCGGGCGAGAAGCCCAGGGCGGTCACGTCGTTCCAGATGTTCGCCCCCGCCCCGACGGCGGCGGCGGCGACCTCGGGTTTCATGGTGTCGATGCTGAGGGGGCCGTCCCATCGGGCGCGCAGCCCCGCGATGACGGGGGCGGTGCGCATCACCTCGTCCTCGACGCTGACCGGTTCGGCGCCGGGACGGGTGCTCTCTCCGCCGATGTCGAGGATGTCGGCGCCCTGCCGGACCAGTTCCAGCCCGTGGGCGATCGCGGCCTCGACCGTGTCGTGCCGCCCGCCGTCCGAGAAGCTGTCGGGGGTGACGTTGACGATGCCCATCACCCGGGGACGCAGAACAGCCATCAGTCCCTGCCCCCGATCAGGTTGCCGAGGGCCAACAGATAGGCCTTGAAGGCGTCGCGGCCGGGCCCGGTGATGGAGACGCGGGTCAGGGGCTTGTTGTTCACGAAGCTCTTGGCGATGGCGACATAGCCCGCCTCCTCCAGCTTCTTCAGATGAACAGACAGGTTGCCCTGGGTCGCCTCCAGAACGGTCTTCAGCTCGGTGAAGTCGGCGGTCTCGACGTCGGCCAGATAGACCATGATCCCCAGCCGCATGCGGCCGTGGATGACCTCGTCGATCCGTCCGAGATCGGCCAGCCCCATGGATCAGGCCGCGGCCCGGACCTGGAGGGCGCCGCGGATCATGATCCAGCCCGGGAGGGCGAAGAGCAGGAACAGGGCGGCGGTGCAGATGTACATGTAGATTTCGGGGCTCCGGACCAGCAGGCCCAGCGCCACCGCCGTCAGCCAGCCGCCCGCCGCCGTGGCCAGCATCCAGGCCCGCTTCTTCAGGCTCCAGGCGACGAACCAGGCGGCCGCCTGGGCGGCGAAGACGATGGCGGGGTAGTAGAGCCAGACGGCGAAGTCATGGTCCCGCGCCGAGCCGACGCCGAAGATGATGATGACGGCCAGGTTGACCATGCCGGTGGCGGTGAAGGCGGCGTTCATGGTACGGGTCGCCAGCGGCCCCTTGGACACCTTGAGCTTGCGGTCCTCACGGACGCTCCAGACCATGACGAGGCAGAAGGCCACGGTGACGCCCGCGATGAACAGCAGGCTGGGGCCGGCCGGCCAGAGGATCCAGCCCTTCATCTGGGCGATGTGGAACAGGCACTGGATCCCGTACAGCAGGCCGCCGGCCATATAGGCGACGCCCATGGTCAGCATCCCGCGTCCGCTGGCTCCGCCCTCCACGATGGCGCGCAGGAAGGCCAGATCGGCTTCGGGGGTGGTGGTTCTGTCGGTCATGTCTCTCTCCGGCCCGGCTCGTCCATGGGGTGGACGAGCCGGGGGGCGTTGGCAAGCTATTCGGCGGGAACGGCGGCGGTTTCAGCGGGGCGGCGGCGCCACGGGATGCGGCGACCGTTCAGCCAGCGTCCCATGAAGCCGTGGCGGACCGTCAGCTCATAGGACAGCAGGCAGACGGCGAAGACACCGACCGACACGCCGGCCAACTTGGCCCACCAGGGGGCGGCCCAGTCCTGCACCCAGACCTGGGCCAGCATGACCAGCGGCAGGTGCAGGATGT
Organism: Brevundimonas sediminis; assembly: GCF_048799765.1. Taxonomy (NCBI): domain Bacteria; kingdom Pseudomonadati; phylum Pseudomonadota; class Alphaproteobacteria; order Caulobacterales; family Caulobacteraceae; genus Brevundimonas; species Brevundimonas sediminis. The sequence continues at coordinate 3,823 of NZ_JBLYQK010000047.1, read as the reverse complement.
AGACCCAGTAGGAGGCGTCGGCGAGGTAGCGGCGCACGGGGCTGTGGCCCGACAGGAAGCGCAGGCACAGGGCGACGGCGGCCAGCGCCGAGCTGAACACGGCCAGGGCGACGACGGCGGCGGCAAGCGCCTTGGCCCGGGTGGGCTCGGCCATGGGGGCGAGGCTGGGTCCGTCGGCCAGGATGTAGCTCCACACGCCCGAGACGAGGGCAAGGACCAGGTAGACCGGCCACCCGCCTGAGAGCCGGTCCAGCAGGTCGCGGCGGCGGTCCAGCAGGAAGCCGAGACCGAAGGCCGAGCCGAAGCCGACGATGGCGGCGGCGTGCGGGACCAGCCCGGCGTCGGGCGTGGGGACGCCGAAGAAGGCGATCCACTTCGGGTCCAGCCAGAAGGCGAGAGCAAGAGGCGCGGCGAGGACGACGGGCGTCCACCAGCCGATCAGGGCGCCGGTCAGGCGATCCACCGTCCGGCCCCAGCCGCCGTTGCGGTCCAGCGCCGCGAACGGCGCGCGCAGGATCAGGGTCGCCAGACAGAACAGGGTCAGGACGTAAAGGAACCACAGGTGGGTCAGCGGGACGTTGGTCCAGTCATAGGTCGGCGGCGGAGGCGGCGGGGCGCCGGGGACGACGAGGCCCTGCACATGGGCGTTCCAGACCAGGGCCGTGACGATGCCCGCCATGACCGGGAACCAGAAGGCCAGCAGCGGGCCGGTGATGCGGATCGCCCGGTCCTTCGCGAAGCCGAGCCCCCCCTTGCGGGCGATCATCATGTGGGCGAACAGGCCCGCGATCAGGAAGAAGGCGGTCATCCGGAACAGGTGGATGCCGAAGAACAGCCAGGCCGCGCCGATCGAGGTCTGCGAGTCTCCGGCGATCCAGATCTGCTGCGGAAAGAAGGACAGGCTGGCGTGCAGGACGACGCCCAGCAGCAGGGCGCCGCCCCTCAGGGCGTCGAGGCCGTGCAGGCGCTCGGGCGAATGGGTGGTCATCGGCTGGGCTCCCCTCATGAATAGCGCCGATCTACGATAGACTTGTTTGAATTGCAAACTTGTTGGCGAGAGCGATTTCTATTCCGATGAGCCGGCGGGGCGGAGTTTTTAGGAATTCTTATCGAAAACAGAGCCCTGAGCCGTCAGCGCTCCACCCTTCGGGCGGGACGGGACCGTCGGGACGGGGGCGAAAACACCGTCCAGACCGTCCAGACCGTCCAGATCGTCTATCGCCCGAAGGCGGCGACGGACGGACTGTAGCAGACGCATGCGTCAGGATTGGACGCGTCTCATACGCCCCGCCTCCGTCGGGAGCGCCCGCAGGAGTGAAAAAGGGCGGCTCCGTCGCCGGAGCCGCCCTCATTCCGTTCAGCCGCGCACGGCGGTCAGTGGACCGTCGGCTGCTCGACTTCGGTCCCGTCCGACACCGGGGTGATCGGCACGGACACCGAGGGGCCCGAGTTGGGGAAGTTGTTCTCGTCGCGATTCGGCGCGAGGCCCTTCTCCAGCAGGTCGCGGATTTCGTCACCCGACAGGGTTTCGTACTCCAGCAGGGCCTGGGACAGCTTTTCGTGATCCTCGGCCTTGGTGGTCAGGATCTTGCGCGCCTCATCCCAGCCCTGGGTGACCAGACGCTTGACCTCCTCGTCGATGATCCGGGCGGTCTCTTCCGAGATGTTCTGGGTGCGCGACACCGAGTGACCGAGGAAGACCTCTTCCTGGTTCTCGCCATAGGCGACGGTGCCCAGCTTCTCGGAGAAGCCCCAGCGGGTGACCATGGCGCGGGCCAGCTTGGTGGCCTGCTGGATGTCGGAGCTGGCGCCCGAGGTGATGTGGTCCTTGCCGAAGATCAGCTCCTCGGCGACCCGACCGCCGGCCATGATGGCGATGCGGTCGACCATCTGCTGGTAGTTCATGGAGTAGCGGTCGCCTTCCGGCAGCTGCATCACCATGCCGAGGGCGCGGCCGCGCGGGACGATGGTCGCCTTGTGCACCGGGTCGGCCATCTTGACGTTCATGGCGACCAGGGCGTGACCGGCCTCGTGATAGGCGGTCAGCTTCTTCTCTTCCTCGCTCATGGCCATGGATTTGCGCTCGGCGCCCATCATGACCTTGTCCTTGGCGTCCTCGAAGTCGCGGTGGGTGACCATGCGGCGGTCCTTGCGCGCCGCCATCAGGGCCGCCTCGTTGACGAGGTTGGCCAGGTCGGCGCCCGAGAAGCCCGGGGTGCCGCGCGCGATGGTCTTCACATTCACATCGGCGGCCAGAGGCACGTCCTTCATGTGGACGCGAAGAATCTTCTCGCGGCCGGCGACATCCGGGTTGGGCACCACGACCTGACGGTCGAAGCGGCCCGGACGCAGCAGGGCCGGGTCCAGCACGTCGGGACGGTTGGTGGCGGCGATCAGGATGATGTTCTCGGACGCCTCGAAGCCGTCCATCTCGACCAGCAGCTGGTTGAGGGTCTGCTCCCGTTCGTCATTGCCGCCGCCCAGACCGGCGCCGCGGTGACGGCCGACGGCGTCGATTTCATCGATGAAGATGATGCAGGGAGCGTTCTTCTTGGCCTGTTCGAACATGTCGCGGACGCGCGAGGCGCCGACGCCGACGAACATTTCCACGAAGTCCGAGCCGGAGATGGAGAAGAAGGGCACGCCCGCCTCGCCCGCGACGGCGCGGGCCAGCAGGGTCTTGCCGGTGCCGGGAGGGCCGACCAGCAGGGCGCCCTTGGGGATCTTGCCGCCGAGACGCTGGAACTTGCCCGGATCCTTGAGGAAGTCGACGACCTCCTGCAGTTCCTCCTTGGCCTCGTCCACGCCTGCGACGTCCTCGAAGGTCTTGCGACCCTTGTGCTCGGTCAGCAGCTTGGCCTTGGATTTGCCGAAGCCCATGGCCCCGCGCGCGCCGCCCTGCATCTGGCGCATGATCAGGATCCACAGGCCGATGATCAGCAGGAAGGGCAGCAGGCCGATCAGGGCGCCGACCCACAGGGGCTGGCGGGTGTTCTTGACCTCGACCGTGGCGCCGCGCTCGGCGATGCTGTCGATCAGCGCGCCGTTGGGCAGGTTGGTGGTCACGGTGACGACCTTGTCGTTCTTCAGCGTGGCCTTCACGGTCTCGCCGGCGACCTCGATGCTGGCGATCTGGTTGGCGTCGCGGACGCGCAGCAGGTCCGAATAGCTCATCTGCTCGGGCCGCTGGGCCGAACCGGCGGCTGCGGAGCCGCCCGCCGACGGCAGGGCGCCGGTCCGGGTCAGCGCCATATAGCCCGCCGAAACCAGCAGGACGATGACGCCGAAAATGGCCAGTGTGCGGAGATTCATTCTCGTCTCGTTTCCCTGAAACGCGGGTGCGTTCCGTTACCCAGTAAGATGTCCCGCAGAAAATAGGTGCTTCCGGGGCGGCGCGCCATGCGCGTTCGCATCCAGATCCCGTTCATGCGTCATTCCGTCCAGCGCCCGCTCCAGTCTCGCTTCGACCAGGGCGCGCGCCTTGAAGGCTTCTCCTGCAAGAAGCGGGGCGGCCGGATCGTTCCGGATCAGCACAGGCCGTCCGGCCCGGACCGACGCCGGAAGCGCGCGCAGGTGGTCGCGATCCCCGGCGGACAGGCCCGCCCTGTGGCCGGCGGCGGCGGTGACCGACCAGCCCCCTTCAGGGGCGGTCAGGCTCCAGCGGCCGTCCCAGACCACCTCCACCCCCGGCGGCAGGGGCACGGGCGCGCCGCCGGTCCGCCGCCACTCTCCGACCTCGCGCGCCACCACGACCGACGGACCGGCCGCCGCGATCTACAAGCTGCAGCAGACCATCTACAAATTCGCCTTCCTGCTGGTGCCG
>NZ_JBLYQK010000046.1:0-13221 GCF_048799765.1 Brevundimonas sediminis | reverse complement strand
CCCGGGTTCAAATCCCGGCGGTCGCACTGTGGGGGATACCCCCACACCCCCGCTGCTAAGGTAAAAGTCGAGTATCTTAGCTAAAGGACCCACGTAACGATAGATTACCTTCCTTCCTTCACCCTTCTCTATGGAGTAAACATAATACTGTCCCTTATTCTCTCTTATCAAGAATTTGTCCGTACGTAAAATTTGTTTGGTCATGCAAGGATAATTTTAATGAAGACTTATAAGAAGTGGACAATGTCCAATTGTGTGTGGAATTGAAAAAGAGACTCAAAAATTCCTCATCTTATATGAAAATACTGAGCCAATCTTGAAATTTCTTAGGTTTCCACCAGTATTTCCATGGAATGAGTACGTATTCATTCTCGCCCTTTGCGAACTCCTTAGTGCTCCTTGCCTTCCCTTTCTTGAGTAAGAGGGATAGGAACCTTATCGGAATGAACCTTATTTCGCCCTCCTCATCATTTACTGAAGCAATTACGGCTCTGTTATTGTATTTCTCTTCCAAAACTAAGCCGACAGCGTACTTAACCCCAAGTACCGCGATAACACTACCGTTTAATCCTAACTCTTCCTTAGCCCTCTGATAGCTTTCTCTCTTTGTGAATTCAGTCCCTGTTACGTCTATATACATCCTAAACTTAGGAATATAGAAATCGTATTTCCTTCTTGGATCCCCTTCCCAAGTTTCTGGGACCTCCTTATCACTCAATACGCCAATTCCATTTAACTCAATTTCGTTTTCATCTAATTTGAGTATAAGAGAAAGCCACTTCCTTACTATATCCTCTCTAATGTTTGACAAAACCCATTTGTCCTTGTATTTCTCTTTAAGGTCGCTAGCGGTCATTCTTCATCATCACAATAACCTTCTATTATATCATCAATTGTACAGCCCTCGTTATCTGGTTCATGCCAGCACTCCTCGTAGTCCATATCATAACATGGGTCTTCTTCCTCTTCTTCCCAGTCTTCCTCAAACATCATTTTGCAGTTGCCCCTTTGGTGTTTACGTATGCTCTTCTTGCTGCTAGTTGTTGGTCCTCCTCTGGAGTCAAGGGCCTTGAGTTCAGTATCCTTGCTATTTCTTGGTCTTCTTCGACCTTTTGGTCTTGGACTTCTTCAGTGTCTTCTGCAGCTTTAGTTTCAGTTCCGCCAACCCATCGGAAGGTTCTTTTTGATTTTTCGCATTCACCGCTCCTTTCACATAAGAGTTCTAGAATGTGAGCTATGTTATACGCAGTTGATGGAGCTACCTCAAACTGAAAGATGATATCGTCTACAGTTATCTCTTTCCTTGATCTGAGGATTTCATACATTATTTTTGCTTTTTCGAATGTGCTTTGTCTCATTCTTTTCCACCTCTATTCTACTTCTATTCTTATCGGTATAAAAGTCTTTATACCTCTATTCTACTTCTATTCTGAACAACCATTTTATATTGACATGAATAGAAGCAGAATACATGCCTAAAACAGCTAAGAAAACAAATTGGGTTGGTTGTAAGCTACCAGAGGAACTCATAATACAGATTGATCAGATCATTCAATCAGGAAAAGGTGGCTATTATTCACGTCAAGAATTCATTATAGACGCTGTTAGAAGACGCATTGAAGAGCTTCTAAAATGATTATTTTCTATTTCTATTCACACACATACACACACAGAGAGAAACAAGAGAATAAACAACTGGACCGGTAAAAGTATGATTATACAAACTACATCTATTCTCGTGCATAACGAGAACTATGTATTTACTCCCCCCCCCCCACTAGTGAATTTCCCGGATTGTGTGTATGTGTGTGTGAATAAAAATAGAGAATAGAAAAAGAAAATGGCTTAGGAAGTTCATTAATCTCGATAAGAGATAGATAGAGTATGCCAAGAAAATCCATTAAAAAGGAATATGTGACTGTTTCAATTCCAGTTGAATTAGCAAAGCAAATCGATCAGTTAATAGAATCAGGTAAGGGGGGATATGTAAGTAGGCAGGAATTTGTTGCGGATGCAATTCGCCGTAGAATCGAAGAACTCCTAAAGTATGAGTGCAGAGAGACTTTACCTCAATCAGAGGTAAAAAAATGATTAGTCTTTATCAGTAGAGTTGGTTTATCGTTTCCAATACCGCTATCTTTCTTATCCTTTCCTTTAGCTCTTGTATTACTTGCTTACAATCTCTCTTTTCGCATTCTTCTTCGATATATTCGAATAGACTTAGGAGCTCAGCTTTTTGGCACGCCATAGTTGGTAGTTTCCGCAATAAATAGAGGCAGAATAACGAAACTTAGGAATTCAACCGCAGCTGCAGGGAGTTCCGGGATTGGCATAGAAGAATAGAAGTAGAATAGAAGTGTAAAGACTTTTATACTAATAAGAATAGAGGTAGAATAGAGGTGGAAAAATGGGGCAAACTCAAACCCTAAAGGAAAAGGAGTTCTCGTTCAGAATAAGGATCGAAGAAAGCGACGACTCCTTCATTATTTTCGTTTCTAGGGATTCCACGGAATCGAGATATGTGGTGAGGAAGTCGTGGATCGCCTACAGCAATACCCTAGAACTGATCAAGGACCTTAAGAAACTGATAGAAGTCAGAAGAATAGTGGAGCAAAAGGAACCCATCGACCTCGAGATATTGAAATCAATAGCGATACTCCTAGCCAAGGTGGTCCGATAGGTGATGCGAAATGAAGGTCATCACATTCAAAGTAGACGAGGACCTCCTCATTATGCTGGAAGCATACTCAATGAACCACCGTCTCAATCGGAGCGAAGCCATAAGGAAGGCCATAGAAAAGATGGTCAAGGATGAGATAAGCAAAGAGAAGGTACCAAAGGCAAGGGTTGAGGCGGTGAAGCTGTGAAGACAAGGACACTAAGGATATTCTGGGGACTCCCAATCCCGAAAAAGTTAGCTCCGATACTCGTTCAGATACTACCGGTAATCGATAAGGTGCAATATGCCGATACTGAAGGTGCAATCTTCCAGACCATACCGCTCAATGACGACCAAGTCCAATGGATACAGGACCTAGGAAAGGAGGGAAAGAAGGCAGGAATCGAAATCTGGTTCGAAGAGGGTTAAGTTATGATCGATATCCTAGCAATGATAGGAATGAATGCCAATGACGTATTTACTACAACGTTAGGAATGAAGCTAGGAGCTCAAGAAGTTAATTTGATAGCGAGAATTTTCATGAAAATGGGAGTAGTAAAGGGACTCATATTACTAAAGGCTTCATTCCTTACCGCCTTACTATTGTTTACCTCCCTATTTCCCGCTAACTATCAGCACATGTTCTATTATCTGGACTTCATAGTAGAATCTCTTGTTACATGTTGGAACACGTATGTAATTTTTTCATACAAGGTGAATCAGGTGCCATTTGGCACCTAGGTGAAGGAGGATGAGCAAATCCAATCACAAATCTATTACCATTCACGTTGACAGTGATGAACTAACTATTTACCATTCTTTGAGCGACGAACAGAAGCGCATTTTGAGGCTTGTGCTTAAATCGATGATAAGAAATCCTGAGTTACTCAGTTCGGCCAACTATTACGTGAAGCTTGCTCTGAAATCGGTTTCAGAGTATATATGCCCACTCTGCTTCATTCCGTTTTCCAGTAGGAAGGCGCTCATCCTTCACGTAAGATATACATCACACGAACCCGTATGTCCAATCTGTGCGAAAAAGTTTAACAAGGTAGATGCAGCGTTAGACCATATTTGTAAAAAACATAATATCTGCGTGAGTTAGGTGAGCCCCATGGACAGGCTTAGACTGATGTGGCTCATCATAGTCGTCGGAAACATTGTAGATGTGGTCATATCATGGTTTGGTTGGCCCATTGAACTTCAGAATACCGATATATTTACTTTCGATCTTAATGTTGTTTTTAACATGTACATCAATTATCTATTTGATTACGGTGGGAATAGCATATCCTTCTTTCAATTGTTGATCCTTCTTGTCTCTCTTAAAATCCTACTAATAGTCATGATATACTGGTTTACTAGATTAGCGGACAAGTTAAGGGTAAGCCATATGAAATGGGTTATGTTACTCCCATTCGTGTTGATAACATTAGGTGTAGATGTTTATGATGTCTTGTCCCTGACCAGCCTCGTTTTGGGCTCTTTATAAAATCTCTTAGTTTCCCCCCTTCAATGAAGTACAAATACCTGTTAGGAATACTCCTTCTAACCTCTTTCTTAATACTAGTTCCAACTACCAACGCCGTTACAGCATCGCAGATAGGGGCAAACCAAATTGTGTTGCAGGCAGATTCGCATAACTGGGCCGGGGTAATATACTCTGACTATTGGTCCGGGATAGGTAGTGGTTATAATCCAATAATAGAAGCATCCGAAACAATACATCTTAACTTAAGCATTAGTTATATACAGAATAATCTAAATCAACCGGATGATATAGGAATTTGGGTAGGGTTAAGCCCCTATTCCGTAACATATACCGGGAGCTCTAATTATAATAACACATTCCTACAAGCCGGTTACAATATCTTTGCGACTTCGAGTGCTGTGGGCATAGAATGGTTTATACAAGGATACAATGATGGTAAATTCATCTATTCCGATTACTATACTAATAATGTACCAACATATAATGGTGAATATCCCTCCGTTGTAGATGTGTTCTTGCAGAACCTAGGTAATGGCACTGCCGTGGCAACATTTTTCGCTCACTATCCAAATGGTCAGAACTGGCAAAATGAGGTCTACGTACCATGGAACTTTTCAAATAAAAACGCGCTATCAGCTTACAGTATTGTGGAATCGCCAGGAGGAAGCAACTTCTATTACGAGATACCGGGATTATATGGCGGCATGATCCAATTCGGGTTTGTATACCAAACCACAAATATATTTCACCAAATAAATCAATATGAAGGACCCGGCAGCGGCTCCGAATCCGGCACAGATATACAGGCAGTAACATTAACGCTTGTCCCATATAGTGGCGACAACAATCAGATGTACGTATCGCTTGAGAATGCATGGCCTAATAATGGTGAATACGACTATTCCTATTACTTCTATCTGCTACCATCCGGCCCATCATACACCGCACTATAAGGAATAACTTTTTTCCTTTTCTTTTTCTATTCTCTTGATGACTATATCTAACACGAGTAATTATAACATCACGAAAGTACCATTCAATTACACAAACATTAATGCAACAGTAGGAACTATAGGTTATAATATGTATACCCCTCCACCACAACCCCTATGGGTTCAAGTGATCCACACGATTATTTTCTTCCTACCAGAAATAACTCTGGCATTGGCTATACTGAGTTTGATATTTACTTTCCGTAAATCATCAAAGGTGAAGGCAATAACAAGGTATTTCCCTAAGTTCAGGGGCAAGTCAAAGGGCTCTTTATAAATTTCCCCTTTTTCCCCTTCTCAATGAGAAGGGAGTTATCATTACTAATCTTGTTTCTCTTAATCCTTCCACTCATACCTATCTTCCCCACGGCAGAGGCTGCAACTAGCCCTTCACCACTCAATATAAATAATTGGCAAACAACGACCGTAACTGAGAGTCCACAAACCGTATCAGTTAACTTAGCTCTGTTTCAAATTCCTTATTCAATTTCCAGTTCTACTTGTCCACTTGGTTATCCCTATTACCTTTATGGAACCGGAATAGAAATGCTGCCTTGTGCGGAATACACCAATGACAATATTTCATTCGGAGTTGGCAGCTATTCTTTACCAAACATAAATGTAGTAGTTTCAAGGAGTTATATCACATCATATGGTGGGCTCATAGCTGTTGGCTTCGGAACGAATATTCCCTCGAATTTACCCATCATTCAAAATAACAAGCCCGCGAAAATGCCTTCATGGGTAGAAGGGGTCGTGGTAGCATATGGTTACGGGTATCTCATACTCTACATTAATTCAGTAAATGTCACACATTGGTATGTTGGGAATCCCGGTTCCAGTTTCACTATTGGATTTAATGTAGTTGGAAATAGCGGCAGTTACACGATTTACGTATATTGGAACAATGGAACGTTGTACACTTACACATATACCTTCAGTGGAACGATACACTATAACGGATTGGCGTACGTGATAGCTGCAGCGAATGCGGGGCCAGGCTATGGGTATTCGGAGCAAATCATCAACGGAATCGTAGCCCTACAAAAACCAGCTATCACATTCCCGTATCCCCTTTCTCTTTATGTTGGGTACGCGAACCTCATTCCGTTACAAGTCAGCCTTCTCGGGATCAATCTCAATACAGTGACATCGCTCTCTGCCTCTATTTCCACTAACATATCAGTGGGATATAACGCATATGTGAATGGCTCACATGTTCCATTCATCAACGTGATCTATGCCAATGGACAAGCACAAGGAACCCTTTCCATGAGCTTCAGCGTATCGTGTCCCACAGGGGTGTCCTTCACAAACAGCTTCTCTTTCACCACAACGGTATACATATATCAAACTCCTCTGTTCCTGTATGGCTACTCAGTCCCTTCTGGTGCGGTCCTTCCCCTAGGGTATAATCTCGAATACCTCTCAATCGTCATCCCCACGGGTGCGCCCACATACACTCAGACAGGGACGAAGTATAATTGGTATGGAATCGTGATAGATTCAGTGACTACATCACTCATTATTTACTGGAATAATCAAGAAGTCTATCAAAATTCTAGTGCTGGGAACGTAACATTCAGGTACACATTCCCTCAACCGGGAACATACTTCGTTAGGGCGGATTACTATTACACCTATAACGGTGCGGAATACTTTGCCCAAGCGATATCTTTCGTAGAATATGTGATATCAAGACCATCGAATTACACGATTCTGGTTAACGGGCCATCTACTGCAGTTCCGTTGGGCTCCGCACAAAAGTTCGTCGTTAGAGTCGCTGAATCGACCACTTCAGCATCATTACCTCCAACAAATTACACATCTTCACCGATACTATTCGCTTCACCAGAATATGGAGCTGTCACCTTAGCTTACAAAGGAACAGTATCTAATCCGTCTAAGGTAGCTTTAGAATTCTTGTTCAGTAATGGAGTATATTACTTCTGGATGAACGGAACCCTTGGATCCGCATCTACGTATCTGCATTTCAACATCAATATCACGAAGGGTGTCACAATGTATATCCAAAATGTCAGCAATTCAATGGTTATCGGCGTGAATGAGGAACCAATCTATTCCAACCTTATCAGTAATTACTGGAATCTGACATATTATTTAGGAGTGCACTACTCGCAGCTAGAGGGTATCGCGATATACGTAGTGCCGGGAAACTGGGCATCCATGAGTATAAACGAAACTGGCTTTTACTACATAACTTCAGGAGCGCCGAATCAGAATATAGTCGTCACAACCGGACCGACCCTGAATAACCTAAACCAGCTAACAAGCGCATATACTAACGCTTCTGGCTACGCTGTTTTCGTTATTCCAATCAATTACTATCCCCAGACCATAGTGAACTTCTATTGGTATGGCGTTCAAAATAAATATGTAGTAGTGAATGTACAAAACGCAACCACAACTTCCACTCCACCAAATACTTCTACATCAACAATGTCATATAACTATAGTAAACCGTTCAATAACACAATTTCACCAAACAGCTCACTCTACAACTTCAACAACTATCAGCCATGGGCATTTATCATAGGCATAATCGTTGTTGCGGTTGTGGTTTTGCTAGGTTGGAAATTTGGCGGTGTTGGTGGTGCTAGTGGTGGTACCGTAATGGGGCTTATTGTCTCTGCATACATGGGATTAATCCCATGGTGGATCTTCTATATCGTGATCTTCGGAATCGCGCTATACCTAGCAAAGATAATCAGCGACAAATTCATGGGAGGTGATATCGGTGACTGATGCAATTTCACTAGCGTTATCAACTGGCTTAGGCCCGGTCATAGGAATTATTATAATAATGACAATGATGGGACTGACCTACAAAATGGCGGGAAAGATCCCCGCGATCATAGTTTCGATTCTATCGACATTGTTGATGATGTATATGGATTTCCTTCCACTATTCTGGGGGATAGCCATAGTGTTTGGGGCCTTAGCAGGATTATTCGTATTTGGGGAGGGGGTGGTGAATGGGGACTAAACTCGTGATCTGGACACTGTTATTCGATATCATGTTAGCACTGATGGTAGGCGCATACAGCGGAATGAGCGCTCCATCAATACCAATACAGCCAACCGAGCTGCAAGCACAACAACTAGTCGATATCACATGGGCGGTGGGATGGGGGCAACTCACTCTCATTCCTCCAGTTACCTTACTTCCTCAATTCAGCATCGCAGGATCAACTATAGGACCTGTTGTATTCCCGGGAATGACTATCCCGGCAGTTACCTTGTTCTCGGTAAGCTTCGAATGGCTATGGCCAATAGTGTACGTATTTCTATGGGTGATCTGGGTGTTCACAACTATCGCAGATGTTATCGGCTATATCCTCTCGGTGTTTACGAGCAGCGTATCATTGCTAGCAAGCGTTCCGGTCATAGGACCATTCCTAGACGCCATCATATTGATACTGAATTTCGTACTGATCTGGGAAATCATTAAGATGATAGCGGGCGTAAGAATATGAAAGAGAAGAGATATTACAACGCAAATCAGATTAGGGCGGAACAAACCAGAAAGAAGATATTGGACCTACTGGCAGAGAATTACGTCTTATCCGCCTCACTCATATCTCATACATTATTAGTATCATATGCGACGGTCCTCCGCCACCTTAGGGTCCTCTCGGACAGAGGATATATCGAACTTAGCAAAGAAGGAAGGGAGTTGAGGGCAAGAATTAAGCAGAATGTGAAAGAAATTCAGATTCTGAATTCACAAAGTAGGCCGTTTATAAACATGCAAAAGGAACCCCTTCTGACCAAAAATGAAAATACCAAAAATAAGACGGGCTGAAAGTACAAATATAGGCGTATTGATCGGGCTATTCATCTTCATACTCGTCGGAGTAGTGCTGCTACCGGTAATAACCACCGAGGTATCGAATCTCACTGGTGGGTCAACTCCACAGGTCACTGGCACTGATGCGACAGTGCTCAACCTAGTGCCATTATTCTACATCCTAGTGCTCTTGATAGTCCCCGCAGTTGTTGCCTATAAGATCTACAAAGACTGAGCGGTGAGCTAAATGGAAACAGACATAAAGACAGTAATGGGGCTTTTTTTATTCATCGTGATCGGAATGGTCCTACTAGGGCCAATTATGACATACATAAGCAACGTGACCACACCGACTATCCAGAAGACTCTTTCGAACGGAACAGTGGTAACGCAGGCAAATCCAAGCTATGTAGGCCAAACTGGCGCAACTCTAGTATCATTGGTGCCATTATTCTACATCTTAGTCCTCTTGATAGTCCCCGCAGTTATGGGGTATAAGCTATTCAAAGATAGGGAATAGCCTACAACCTGTAGCCCTTTATAAGATCTCTTTTTTCCCCTTCTTTGATGAGTGCGTTAGGGGATGTAATCTTCACATTAGGAATACTGATTCCTGCAGCTGCCATCATTGCTAGGAATTATCTTCTAAACTTGATAGGAATGATCATGGGGACGGTAGCATTTCTTGTCTTCGTCCAGAACATGACAGATATCACGTTTTCAGCCAGCGACTTCTACTTGGCCTTTCTGCCCATCGGCTTTGCCCTGTTCAATTTCGCACTCTTCATGAATTGGGTAAAGGAGGAAAGAATATGATGGATAAACGTGCTATATCGTCTAGAAAGAGAATAATATTAGTTAAGAACGTCATACATGTACATAGCCAAATATCGGTATGGCAGCGACAGAAGGCAGAGACAAAGGCTGCGAAATATATAGGGAATCCATATGTGCGGGGGATAGTCTCACTAGCTCGTAAGCAGTCATGGAAGCGTACTCTTTCTGACATGATATCACGTTTAGAACGGATCGTGAAGGAGGTGATGAAGGATGTATGGGGATCGGAAACAGATTAAGCAGATAGAGGAAGCCCTAAGGAACGCTAAGGACCTTAAGGAATTGAGGGATATATACGAGCAAGTTCCGCAGGATCTGAGGACAGACAAACATATCTATACCGCGTTCCAGAAGAGAGAATTCGAATTAAAATATCAACAGTTCAAACAACTAAAGGAGGAGCTTTCCCAGAAGAAGAAGAAAGTCAAGAAGGAAAAGCTAGACATTAACATAAAGATACAGAAGAAGTGGATCAATTCCCGTATCTTTACTGCGGAGCATTACGTCGCCATGTATCAGGTGAATCGTGATGGAATCAAACTCATGCTGCTGAGGAAGGTGAAGCTGGTGGAAAATCAGGGCTATCTGATGCTAGAGAATCGAAAGATCCGGAAAGCATGGGTAGTTTCTGCAGAGCCAATCCTCTTCGAGAAGGCTAAGTTCCCCTTCGGCAAGAAGTTCGTGGCGGTACATTTCGTGCTCCCGGATTTCCCGTACACTCTCGACATCGACCTAGATGAGAATATCAGGAAGCTGATAGTCAAGAGTATCAATACGCCCCAAATTCTGCATTCAATGATAAGGACTAGGTTCTTCGAAGCGTTAGCCCGGATCGGCAGTGGACCGGATTACACTATGCTGATCATTGGTGCTATCATGGGAATAGGAATCGGAGCAGCGGTGGGATTCGGTATCGCGAATGCGAACCTATCGCATTTGTTAGGGCATTTCACGAATACGACATTGACTCATTCGAACGTGACTGCGAGGTGAGTTGAATGCCGAGGAAAAAGGAAAATGGGAAAGAAGCTGAGGAGCAGCTAATACAACAATTGCAGAACATGAAAGATTCGTTAGATGAAGAAATGCAAGAGATAGAGAATCCATATACCGTGACCAACCGGGGACTCACGGAATTAGTCCGACCCCGCGATACCATGCTATACCTCAGTTCAGGTCAGATAACTACTATCCTAGGCGCATACTTCTTCGCTGATCTTCCTAAACTGGTAGGGGAGGAAGAAGTACCAGAACTTAAGGAGTTTGCGACTAAGCTCAAATATTATCTGGTAAGTAAGGGCGGAAGAGGTAGGCGTGATATACTCAGACTATTCAGAGTAAGCTCTGGCCAAGTAAGGGAAAATGTAAACAAGAGCATGTTCAAGCAACTTTTACAAGGTGGGAAGGACAGTGACGTCGAAGAAGATTGAGAAGTCCGATCTGTTGTGGTTGGCGCAGAAAATCGTCAATGCATATGAGAGCTACGGCTTCATATCAGCTGTTATCTTTGGAAGACAAGGAAGTGGGAAAACTACTTACGCTTTCAAAGTAGCTAGGGACGTTTACGCGTATTTGAATCAATATGAGACTAAGGATGAGGCATGGGCGGATGTAGAGAGGTCATATTTCTTTGAACTGCCAGAGGCGTTAGATAGGATAGAAGTAGCGATTACTACCGGAGGAAGGATCCCCGTTCTTATCCTTGATGACGCCAGTATTTGGTTGTCAAAATATGAGTGGTATGAGGACTACATGAAAGTCTTTTATAAGTTGTACGCCCTTGCAAGATTAAGAATCACGGCAATACTCTTCACGACGCCGAGCCCGGAGGATATCGCCTTTTTCCTCCGAGAGAAAGGATGGTATCAAATACGTGTTGGTTGGCATCTGAAAAAGCAAAGGATTGCTGAAGCTAGACTGTATAGCAAAGAATTTGCAAGGAATAGTAAAGGTGAATTGGCTACGAAAGTTGTAGCCAAAGCCATAGATAGGTTTAAGGTTGACCTACCCGATGATTTTTATAAGAGATATATCGAAAAACGTAGACAAACTGAAGAGAAATTATTACAAGAATTGAAAGAGATCCTTTCAAGTAGGAGGCAAAAAGAAGAAGAAGTAACAATTGGAAACGGGGGTTAGGTCAATTGACTGATTATTATGAAAAGATCTTAGAAAAAGTAAAAGCAGAGAGGCCAGAGGACATACCTAGGATTGTGGAAATCCTTTCAAATCTTGATGAGGATACTCTGAGAACAATCTATTGCTTCATGTATGAGGAGGACTGCCCTCTGTTAGATAAACTAAAGACAAATCTACACAAGAGGAAGTTCAGGAAATTGAATGCACGGAAAATAAGCGATAATGAGATTGAGGTTGAACTCCCAAGTTGATAACTGGTGATAACGTGTTGCTAACAGCATGTTAACCTCTGTTAACTAATGTTAACATTGAGTCAATTATACAGTTGTATACAGAACTTTCAGATACTCAACATATTTTTTGTAGGACTCTTTCGCTAAGGCCAGTAAGTTTAGATAATGTCTCGATAGGACTGAGCGGGGAGTTCTTCCCTGTATGAAGTCTATTATTTCGGTTTCCATATGTAATTCCGCCATCTTAGTTGCAACAAATTTGCGGACATATTTCGCTGGAACAATATCATACCTTTCCGCGAAATCAGTAACTTCATACCTATCTCTGATGTCAATTTTCTGAAGTGGAGTAACATGAAACACGTAAAAGCTCTTCTTTGTCCCTCTACTCCAATTTAATACATAAAGGAAGAACTCATTATTTCTGGCGTCATTTTGAGGGTCGAATTCTCTCAATACTTTTATCGCCTCCGAGAGCCTTATACCGGACTCTAACAGCAAGCGATATAGCAATTCTAACTTTGTTCCCTTCACTTTCATCAAACTCTGTCTTATTTCCGTTTCCGTAGGCACATACAAATTGATGCCATCTTTCTTAGGTATCTTTAGCTTTTCGGCACTTTCATCTAAGCCTTTCCATCTATAGTATTTCTTCCATGCCTTCACCGAGTTTTTGATATTCATTTTGATTGGCTTCCTTAGATAATTTACATATGTTTTACAAGTCTCTTCGGATATCAGTTTTTTGCAGTACTCATAGAATCCAATTAGCTCTATTTCTGATGGATTTTTTTCAGTGCTGTTGTCCGCCGTGGGTTTGCTGTTCATCTGGACAACTCCATTCAATTTATCATGAGATAATGTAGGGGTAGAAGGGGTTAATAACACCCCCTTCTGGCCTCCCAAGCCAGAGATCCCGGGTTCAAATCCCGGCGGTCGCACTGGGGGGGGGGGCGACAACCCCCCACCCCCCAAAGCAAAACGAGAAACGTCTGCTCACGGAGACACCCAGAAACAAATGCGCGTCCTTTCCCTCCCCCCCCCTCCCTACGGCGAAC
>NZ_JBLYQK010000045.1:0-13748 GCF_048799765.1 Brevundimonas sediminis | reverse complement strand
GCCTGGGACCGTCCGGCGCCGCGCGCCGCGGCCGCCTACGGCGTGCGTCGGCTGCTGCCGTCGTGGCGCTGGCTGGCCGAGGCCATCTGGTGGGTCGAGCACGCCTTCGGCCGCGCCCGCGCCGACGCCCGGCCGGACGAGGACACCCGCGTCCGCATCTTCGTCATCCTGACCGCCTTCTCGGTGGTGTTCTGCTGCCTGGCGCTGGGTGCGGCGCGCGCGGCCCTGCTGACGCCCAAGGGCGTGGTGGGGTCGGCGGCCAACCCGAACGCCGTGGCCCGGGCCGATCTGGTCGATCGCAACGGCGCGCTGATGGCGACCAACGTCAACCACTACAACCTGTATGTCGATCCGGCCCAGGTGTGGGACCTGGACCTGGCCGAGCGCAGCATCCGTCGCGCCCTGCCGCGGGTGCCCGCCGATCGCCTGCGCGAGGTCCTGCACGGCCGCCGGCGCGGTCTGGTCCTGCAGGGGCTGAACCCCAAGGAGAAGGGCGCGATCCACGCCCTGGCGCTGGGCGGGGTGGATTTCGAGGCCATCGATCGCCGCATCTATCCGCTGACGCCCTCGGCCCGCCATGTGCTGGGGCGCGCCGACACGGCCGGCAGCGGGATCAGCGGGGCCGAGCTGGCCTTCAATGACGAAATCCGGGCCGCCGGCGCGCGGGGCGAGAGCTTCCCGCTGTCGATCGACCTGAGGGTCCAGGGTGTGCTGGAGAACGAGCTGTTCGCGGCCGCGGAGGAAGTGCAGGCCAAGGGCGCCGTCGGGATCGTCGCCGACGCCACCACCGGCGAGGTTCTGGGCATGGCCAGCTGGCCGACCTCGGACAGCAAGAACCTGGCGACGACCGGCAACTACGAGATGGGGTCGGTGTTCAAGACCTTCACCATCGCCGCCAGCCTGGACACCGGGCGGGTGGACATGAGCTCCATGTTCGACGCCTCGGCGCCCTACAAGATCGGCAACCGGACGATCCGGGACTTCCACGCCACGAACCAGATCCTGTCGCTGGAGGGGGTGTATCTACACTCGTCCAACATCGGCACCTCGCGCATGGCGGTGGAGCTGGGGCCGGAGGTGATGCGCGACTACTTCAACCGACTGGGTCTGCTGGATCGGGCGCCGATCGAGCTGCATGAGTCCGTGCCGCCGCGTCGGCCGGCGAACTGGCAGGACTCAACCCGGGCGTCGCTGTCGTTCGGCTACGCCATCATGATCTCGCCCCTGCAGATGACCGCAGCGACCGTGGCCCTGGTCAACGGCGGCCTGTACCGTCCGCTGAGCCTGCGCCGCGGCGGAACGGGCGCCGAGGGCCGCCGGGTGGTCAGCCCGGAGACCTCGCGCAACATCCGTGAGCTGATGCGCGCCAATGTGCTGCGCGGCTCGGGCCAGCGGGCGAACGTTCAGGGCCTGCGCGTCGGCGGCAAGACGGGCTCGGCCAACAAACTGGTCAACGGCCGCTATGACGCGCGTCACGGCGTCGGCTCCTTCGCCTCGGTCTTCCCGGTGGACGGTCCCGACACCACCCGGCGCTATGTCGTCTATGTGCTGATCGACGAGCCGGCGATCGGGTCCCAGCTGGGCGGCGCGGTCGCCGTCCCGGTCACCGGCCGGGTGATCGACCGGATTTCGGGCTTCCTCGGCGTTGGCCGGGTGCAGGATCCCGTCCCCCCGCTCATGGCGGCCGCCCGATGAGCGCGGTGCGTCTGTCCGATCTTCTGCGTCGCGATGTGTCGTCCGACCCCCTGATCACCGGGGTCACCGCCGACAGCCGCAAGGTCGCTCCCGGCGCGCTGTTCGTCGCCCTGCCGGGGACGGCCGCCGACGGCCGCGCCTTCATCCCCCAGGCCCTGTCGCAGGGCGCCGCCGCCGTGCTGGCCCCGGCCGACACCGATGCAGGTCTGGCTCCGGTGCTGGTGACCTCGGGTGACGTGCGCCGGGCCTACGCCATCGCCGCGCGCAGCTTCTACGGCGCCCAGCCCCGGACCTGCGTGGCGGTGACCGGCACCAACGGCAAGACCTCGGTCGCCGCCTTCTGCCGCCAGATCTGGGCGGCGCTGGGCCTGACCTCCGCGAGCATGGGCACGCTGGGGGTTTTGAAACAGACAGGTAACGTTAATCACGCGTTGACGGGGCCCGGCCTGACCAGCCCGGACGCCGCCGACGCGGCGCGGATGCTGGCCCAGCTGGCGCAGGAGGGGGTGACCCACCTGGCGCTGGAGGCCTCGTCGCACGGCATCGACCAGCGCCGTCTGGACGGTGTGACGCTGAAGGCCGCGGCCTTCACCAACCTGACGCAGGACCACCTCGACTATCACGGCGACATGGACGGCTACCGGTCTGCCAAGCTGCGGCTGTTCGAGACCCTGCTGCCGCGCGGGCGGACGGCGGTGCTGAACGCCGACAGCGACGCCTATTCGGCCTTCGCCGCCGCCAGCATCACCTCGGGCCTGGGGGTGATGGGGGTGGGCGAGCGCGGTCGCGACCTGGCCCTGATCGCCCGCCGCGCCGTGCCGGAGGGCCAGCGCCTGACCCTCGACGTGCAAGGCGAGCTGCATGAGGTGCTGCTGCCGCTGGCCGGCGCCTTCCAGGCCTCGAACGCCCTGGTGGCGGCGGGCCTGTGCATCGCCGCGGGCGAGGACGCCGGGCGCGTGCTGGCGGCGATGGAGCGGATCGAGGGCGCGCAGGGGCGTCTGGAGCGCATCCCGGGCTCAGCGGGTCAGGGCGAGGTCTATGTCGACTACGCCCACACGCCGGATGGCCTGGAAACCGTGCTGAAGGCCCTGCGTCCGCATGCGACGGGCCGCCTGATCGTGGTCTTCGGCGCCGGCGGCGACCGGGACCGGGCCAAACGCCCGCTGATGGGCGAGATCGCGGGGCGTCTGGCCGACATCGCCATCGTCACCGACGACAACCCGCGCTCGGAAGACCCCGCCGCGATCCGGCAGGCGGTGCGCGAGGGCTGTCCCGACGCGCACGAGATCGGCGACCGCCGCCGCGCCATCCAGCACGCCATCGGCCTGATGCGTGAAGGAGATGTGGTGGTCATCGCCGGAAAAGGGCATGAACAGGGGCAAATCGTCGGCGGGGTGGTGCATCCCTTCGATGACGCCACCGAAGCCGCGGAAGCCTTGCGTATCCATGCCTGAGACCCACGCCCTCTGGACGTCCGCCGAGATCGAGGCCGCGACCGGAGGCAGCCTGTCCGGCGCCCCGTTTGAGGCGACCGGCATCACCTACAACAGCCGCGAAATCGTGCCCGGCGACCTGTTCATCGCCCTGAAGGGCGCGCGGGACGGTCATGACTTCGCCGACATGGCCTTCGCCAACGGCGCGACGGGCGCGATCACCGAGCGTCCGGTCAACGGCCCGGCGGTCATCACCGCCGACACCCTGCGGGCGCTGGAGGGGCTTGGCGTCTTTTCCCGGGAGCGGGCCCCGCACGTGAAGCGCGGCGCGGTCACCGGCTCGGTCGGCAAGACCAGCGTGACGCAGGCGATCAAGGCGGGGCTCGATCTGGCCGGTCCGGCCCACGCCTCGATCAAGAGCTACAACAACCACATCGGCGTGCCGCTGACGCTGGCGCGGATGCCGCGCACGGTCGAACGGGCGGTGTTCGAGATCGGCATGAATGCGCCGGGCGAGATCGCGCCCCTGTCCAAATTCGTCCAGCCGCACGCCGCCTGCGTGACCACGGTGGGGCCGGTGCACATTGAGGCCTTCTCCGATGGCGAAGCCGGTGTCGCGGCCGAGAAGGCGTCGATCTTCGACGGTCTGATCCCCGGCGGGGTGGCGGTGGCCAACGGCGATGTGGCCTTCTCCGCCGTGCTGTGCGACCGGGCCAAGGCCGTGGGCGCGCGTCTGGCGACGTTCGGCAACGACGTGGGGAATGACGCCCGCCTGCTGGACTTCCAGCCCTTCGAGGGCGGGGCGCGGGTCAAGGCCGAGCTGTACGGCAAGGCGCTGGACTACCAGCTGGCGCAGTCGGGCTTCCATTGGGGGCTGAACAGCCTGTGCGTCCTGCTGATGCTGGATGCGCTGGACGTGGCGCTGGAGACCGGGCTGGAGGCGCTGAGCCACTTCCGTCCGCTGGCCGGGCGGGGCGAGACGACGGCGGTGCAGGCGCCGGGCGGGGCCTTCACCCTGATCGACGAAAGCTACAACGCCAATCCGCTGTCGATGGCCGCGGGCTTCCGCAGTCTGGGCGCCAAGCCGGTGACGGCGGGCGCGCGGCGGATCGTGGTGCTGACCGACATGCTGGAGCTGGGCGAGCAGTCGCGCGGCCTGCACGAGGGGCTGGCCGCCCCCATCGACGCCGCCGGGCTGGATCTGGTCCACGCCGCCGGGCCGGAGATGAAACAGCTGTATGATGTCCTGCCCGCCGCCCGTCGCGGCGTCTGGCGCGAGACCGCCGCTGAGCTGGCCGCCGAGGCCGCCGCGCTGGTCGGGCCGGGCGACATCGTGATGGTCAAGGGTTCGAACGGGTCGAAGGCTTCGCAGGTCGCGAAGGCTCTGGCGGCGCTGGGGGAATAAGAGCGTGTTTTATCTGCTGTATCTCTACTTCCAGGACGTGGCGCAGGACTATCCGCTCCTCAACCTGATCCAGTACCAGACGGTGCGGGTGGCGCTGGCCATGGCGACCGCCATGATCGTCGCCGTCGCCATGGGCAGCCGGTTCATCGCCTGGATGCGGGTCAAGCAGGGCAAGGGCCAGCCGATCCGCTCGGACGGGCCGGTCACCCACCTGTCGAAGGTCGGCACCCCGACCATGGGCGGTCTGATGATCCTCGCGGGCATCGCGGTGGCGGTGCTGCTGTGGGGCGACCTGACCAACCCCTACATCTGGATCGTGTCGTTCGTGACGGCGGCCTTCGGGGTGCTGGGCTTCATCGACGACTACGCCAAGGTGACCAAACAGACCTCGGCCGGTCTGACGTCGAAGCAGAAGCTGGTCGCCCAGACCATCGTATCGGTGATCGCGGGCGTGCTGACGGTGCTGTGGATGACGGCCTCGCCGACCTCGCCCTTCCTCGAGACGTCCATCGCCTTCCCCTTCTTCAAGGCGGTGCTGCTGAACGTCGGCTGGTTCTATGTGATCTTCGCGGCCTTCACGATCGTCGGCTTCTCGAACGCGGTGAACCTGACGGACGGGCTGGATGGTCTGGCCATCGTGCCGGTGATGATGGCGGCGGCGGCGTTCGGCCTGATCTCGTATCTGGTCGGCAACTTCATCTTCTCCCAGTACCTGGGCGTGCACCACGTGCCGGGCTCGGGCGAGCTGGCCATCTTCTGCGCGGCCATCATCGGCGGGGGCGTGGGCTTCCTCTGGTACAACGCCCCGCCGGCCAAGATCTTCATGGGCGACACCGGTTCGCTGGCCCTGGGCGGCGCGCTGGGCTCGATCGCCGTGGCGACCAAGCATGAGCTGGTGCTGGGCATCGTCGGCGGCCTGTTCGTCATCGAGGCCGCCTCGGTCATGATCCAGGTCGCCTACTTCAAGGCCACCGGAAAGCGCATCTTCCTGATGGCGCCGATCCACCATCACTTCGAGAAGATGGGCTGGCCGGAATCGACCGTGGTGATCCGCTTCTGGATCGTCGCCGCCATGCTGGCGCTCGCCGGTCTGGCGACGTTGAAGCTGCGCTAAAGCCATGATCCCCGTCCCCGGCTTTGAAGGACGGAGGATCGCGGTCTTCGGCCTTGGACGGTCGGGACTGACGGCCGCGCGCGCGCTGAAGGCGGGCGGAGCCCTGCCGGTGCTGTGGGACGACAGCGTCTCCAGCCGGATGCAGGCCGAGGCCGAAGGGTTCGCGGTCGAGGACCTGACCACGGCTGACTGGTCGGGCTTCGCGGCGCTGGTCCTTTCGCCGGGCGCGCCCCTGACCCACCCGAAGCCGCACTGGACGGTCGAGAAGGCGAAGGCTGCGGGCGTCGAGGTGATCGGCGACATCGAGCTGTTCGCGCGGGCGCTGGCGGCGCTGCCGGAAGGCGGGCGACCGCGGGTGGTGGCGATCACCGGCACCAACGGCAAGTCGACCACCACGGCCCTGATCGGCTGGGTGCTGAAACAGGCCGGGCTGACGGTGCACGTCGGCGGCAACATCGGCATCGGCGTGCTGGCCCTGCCAGAGCCGACGAAGGACGCGGTCTATGTGATCGAGGTGTCGAGCTATCAGCTGGACCTGACGACGCGCTTTGCGCCCGACGTGGCGATCCTGACCAACGTCAGCCCGGACCATCTGGACCGGCATGGCGGGATGGAGGGGTATGTCGCGGCGAAGCGGCGGATATTCCGGGCCCACGGAGCGGGGCGGTTCGCGCTGGTCGGTACGGATGAAAACGCCGGGCGGGATATCCACCGCGCCCTCATTGGCTCTGGCGGTACGCTGACCGAGATTACGACCCGGGTCATTACTGTGGGCGGCGGACGACGGGGCGGGGTGACTCCCGACAAGGTGACTGAGCGGTATCCCGGCCCGCGCGGGCAGGCGTTCATTGACGGACGGCTTCTGACGCTTGAGGCTACGGATGGCGAATTGACGGGGGATGGCGTAGCGATCGCCGATCTCTCTGCCGCCCGCTCTCTCCCCGGACGCCACAACGCCCAGAACGCGGCCTTCGCCTATGCCGCCGCGCGGGCGGTGGGCGTGTCGCACGAGCAGGCCGTCGAAGGCCTGCTCTCCTTCCCCGGTCTCGCGCACCGGATGGAGACGGTGGGGACGTTGGGCAAGGTGCGGTTCGTCAACGATTCCAAGGCGACCAACGCCGATGCGGCGCGGCAGGCGCTGTCCAGCTATGAGCGCAGCTTCTGGATCGCCGGAGGGCGGGCCAAGGCGGGCGGGATCGATGATCTGGAGGACCTGTTCCCCCGGGTGGTCGAGGCCTTCCTGATCGGCGAGGCGGCCGGGCCGTTCGCCGCGAGGCTTCAATCTTCGACTCTGGGCGAGACCCCGCACCGGATCAGCGGCGACATGGCGACGGCCGTGCAGCAGGCGTACGAAGCCGCTGCGGCGACGGGCCGGGACGAGGTGGTGCTGCTGAGCCCCGCCGCCGCCAGCTTTGACCAATATCCCGACTTCGAGGCGAGGGGGGAGGCGTTCCGCGCCGCCGTCCTGGCGCTCGGAGCCTCACCTGCGAGCGTCGCATGACCCAGCAGAGCTATAATCCCGCCTTCTCCCGCAACGACCAGAGCCTGCTGGCCAAGTGGTTCTGGACCATGGATCGCGGCCTGCTGGCCGCCGCCCTGACCCTGATGGGGCTGGGGGTGGCGCTGAGCTTCGCCTCGTCGCCCGCCGCCATCCTGGCCGACCAGTCGATCAGCGATCCCTTCCACTATTCCTGGCGGATGATCGTCTTCGCCTCGATGGGGCTGGGCATCATGCTGACCATGTCCTTCCTGTCGCCGCGCGGGGTCCGGCGGATCGCGGTGCTGGCCCTGCTGGGCGCGATCTGCGTGATGGCCCTGCTGCCCTTCATCGGCGACACGGTGAAGGGGGCGGCCCGGTGGATCAATCTGGGGCCGTTCAGCCTGCAGCCGTCCGAGTTCGTGAAGCCCAGCCTGATCGTCTTCGCCGCCTGGATGTTCTCCGAGGCGCAGAAGGGGCAGGGGGTGCCGGGCGTCAGCATCGCCTTCGGCGCCTGGGCGGTGACTGTGGGCCTGCTGCTGATCCAGCCGGACATCGGCCAGACCCTGCTGATCACCACCACCTTCATGGCCGTCTTCTTCATGGCCGGGGTGCCGCTGAAGTGGGTGATGGCCCTGGCCGCCGCCGGCGCCGCTGGGGTCGTGGGCCTGTTCTTCACGTTCAGCCACATGCGTGACCGCCTGAGCCGGTTCGGTTCGGATGACGCGGGGGCGACCTACCAGATCGACCGGGCGTCCGAGGCCATCCGCGCGGGCGGTCTGGTCGGCCGGGGCGTGGGCGAGGGCGTCATGAAGCGCTCGGTGCCCGACCTGCACACCGACTTCATCTATTCGGTCGGGGCCGAGGAGTTCGGCCTGGTCCTGAGCCTGATCATGATCGGCCTGTACGCCTTCATCGTCATCCGGGGCATGCGCCGGGCGATGAAGCTGAACGACCCGTTCGAGCAGGTGGCCGCCGCCGGCCTGTTCATGCTGATCGGGCTGCAGGCCTGCATCAACATCGCGGTGAACCTGAACCTGATCCCGACCAAGGGTATGACCCTGCCCTTCATCAGCTACGGCGGCTCGTCCATGCTGGCCATGGGCCTGACCATGGGCTTCGCCCTCAGCCTGACCCGCCGCCGTCCGGGCGCCTATGAGCCGGGCGCCTCACTCGGCGAACGCCGCCGCATCCTGCCGTAGGGAGTGAGTAGTGCTAGTGAGTGGTGAGTGGTGACCGCGCACGGTGCTCACTCTGGCGCTCTACTCACTGCTCATTCCTCACTCTTCACGACCTTCCAGCCCGAAGACCGCCCATGAGTTCCAAAGTCTGCGTCGTCGCCGCCGGGGGCACCGGCGGGCACATGTTCCCCGCCGAGGCCCTGTCGCGGGAGCTGGCCGCGCGCGGCTGGCGCATCGTGCTGGCCACCGATCATCGGGGCGAGCAGTACGCCCATGCCTTTCCGGCGGAGGAGCGGCTGGCGCTGGACGCGGCCACGGGCAACGGACCGGTCGGCATGGCCAGGGCGGGCGTCGCGATCCTGAAGGGGGTGATGCAGGCGCGGTCGGCCCTGACGCGGCTGGACGCGGCGGTGGTGGTCGGCTTCGGCGGCTATCCGTCGGCGCCCGCCCTGCTGGCGGCGCTGAGCCAGAAGCGGCCGACCCTGCTGCATGAGCAGAATGCGGTGCTGGGCCGCACCAACCGCTGGCTGGCCCCCTGGGTCGGCGCCATCGCCTCGTCCTTCCCGAATCTGCAGAAGGTCCCGGAGAAGGTGCAGGGGCGGGTGAGCCTGATCGGCAATCCGGTGCGGCCGGACATTCGCGCCCTGTATGATCGCCCCTTCGTCGCGCCAGTCGACGGCGGGCCGATCCATGTGCTGGTCACCGGCGGCAGCCAGGGCGCCCGCATCCTGTCCGAGACCGCCCCGCGTGCGCTGGCGGCCCTGCCGGACGCCCTGCGCCGTCGCCTGAAGGTGCAGCAGCAGTCGCGGCCCGAGACGCTGGAAAGCGCGCGCCAGATCTATCTGGAGGCGGGGATCGAGGCCGAGGTGGCGCCCTTCTTCCGCGACATGGCCGCCCGCCTGTCGGCGGCGCATCTGGTGATCGGCCGGGCCGGCGCCTCGACCTGTTCGGAGCTTGCGGTGGCGGCCCTGCCGTCGCTGCTGATCCCGCTGAAGATCGCCATGGACGACCACCAGCGCTTCAACGCCGCCAGCCTGGCGGAGGCGGGCGGGGCCGAGGTGATGCTGGAGGATGCGGTGACGGTGGAGGCCATGACGGCGGCTCTGCAGGCCATCCTGTCCGACCCGTCGCGCCTGTCGGCGATGAGCGCGGGCGCGCGGTCGGCGGCCCTGCCGGACGCCACGGCCCGGCTGGCGGACATGGTCGAGACGGCGGCGGGCTGACGCACCGGGGATTTCCGGGACACCACCCGCCGGGTCGTGCGTTAGCTTGGCCATGGCGAATTTCATCACCGACCTGACCCACGAAATCGCCGCCCTGTGGCGGGAGTTTCACTGGCTGCCGGAATGGGCTGTGATCACGCTTGTGATCGCGGTCTTCATGCTGATCGGCTGGGCCGCGAACCAGCTGGTGTTCTGGCTTCTGAAGCTGGCGGTGCGGAAGCGGGACCTGTTCTGGCGGGGACTGGTGGGCCGGGCCCGGCTGAAGGTCCGGATCATGGTGATGATCATCGCCCTGGCGCTGGCGGTGACGGTGTCGCCCATGGATCCCGGACCTTCGGCCAGCATCCGGCAGGCGCTGGGCTTCGCCTTCATCCTGATGCTGGGCTGGACCGCCATCGGCGCCTCGGACATGTGGGCCATCATCTACATGCGCCGCTTCAACATGGCGGAGGAAGACAACCTCATCGCCCGCAAGCATGTGACCCAGACCCGCATCCTGCAGCGGGTGGCGGCCCTGCTGATCGCCTTGGTGACCCTGGGGCTGGCGCTGATGACCATCGGCGCGGTGCGCCAGTGGGGGATGAGCCTGCTGGCCTCGGCCGGGGTGGTCGGCATCATCGCCGGTCTGGCCCTGCAGCCGCTGCTGACCAACATGATCGCGGGCGTGCAGATCGCCACCGCCCAGCCGATCCGGCTGGACGACGCCGTCATCGTCGAGGGCGAGTGGGGGCAGGTGGAGGAGATCACCTCGACCTATGTGGTGGTGAAGCTGTGGGACTGGCGGCGGATGATCCTGCCGCTGAGCTATTTCATCACCACGCCCTTCCAGAACTGGACGCGGGAGACGGCGCGGCTGATCGGGACGGCCTTCCTGTATGTGGACTATGAGGCCCCGATCGACCGGCTGCGGGCGGAGCTGGAGCGCATCTGCCGGGCCAGTCCGCTGTGGGACGGGGATGTGGTCAATCTGCAGGTGACCGACATCTCGGACCGGGTGGCCCAGATCCGCTGTCTGGCCAGCGCCCGCAATGCGCCGACAGCCTTCGATCTGCGCTGCGAAATCCGCGAGAAGATGCTGGCCTTCCTGCGGGATGAATGCCCGGAGGCCCTGCCGCGGCAGAGGCAGCTGAACTCGGGGATGAGCGAGGACGGAGCGCTTCCGGCGATGCCGGAACGCTGACCCCTTGCTTTCGTCATCCTCCAGTCTCGGCTACGCCTTGCCGGAGGATGACGAGGGCGGGAGGGTCAGGGGTTCGCCAACGCCTCGCGCCCCACCCGGACAGCCTCCTCCAGCGCGCCGACGCCGTCGGGACCGACGGAGGCCGGATCGCAGGCGGCGGCCAGAAGCTCGGCGGCGTCGCCACCCTCGACGGCGTCATAGGCGGGGGCGGGATCGGGCGTGGCGGGACCTTCCGCGCCGCCGGCCTTCACCGCCGCGAAGTCCAGGCGGTCGGCGGTGCGGGCGGCGCAGTCAAAACGCCACCAGGACCAGCCGCCCCAGTAGGCCTGATCCCCGACATGGAAGTCGGCCTCGGTGACCTGGAAGGCGCGCATCCTCACGCCGTCGCCGTCGCGCGCGATCGAGACCGTGTCGGCGAAGATCGCGAAGCGGCCCACGCCGGTCAGCACCAGACGATGTTCGCCCGCATGGTTGTCGTCCTGACCCGCTGTCGCGGGGGCGGCGAGGGCGGTCAGCAGGGCGGCGAGCAGGGCGGACTTCGGCGCGGGGCGTTTCATTCCGCCATCGTAACCGGACGTTGACTGCGCGTCGCTAGGCTGACGCCATGACGCGCTTCATGACGCTGGACTTCGCCGACGGAGACCGGGCCGCCCTGCTGGGGCAGGTCGCCGCCATGGCGCGCCAACCCTACGGCTATGTGGTCACGCCGAACGTGGACCATGTGATCAAGCTGATGGACGGGCGCGTACCCGAGGACGTCTATCGCGGCGCGGCCCTGATGGTCTGCGACAGCCGCATCCTGGCGCATCTGGCCAAGCTGAGGGGCAAGCGGCTGTCGGTCTATCCGGGCTCCGACCTGACGGCGGACCTGCTGGCCTCGGACCACGACCTGACCTTCGGCGTGTTCGGCCCGGACCGGGCGGCGTTCGGGGATCTGGTCGCCCGCTATCCGAAGCGCCGGTTCACCTTCATTGAAGCGCCGATGCTGACGCCCGGCACGCCGGAGTGGGACGCCACGGTGAAGACCGCCGCCGCCGCCGAATGGGACGTGCTGCTGGCCTGCGTCTCCTTCCCCAAGCAGGAGCGTTTCGCTCATGCCCTGCGCGCGGCCGGACGGCCGTCCGGCGTGACCCTGTGCGTGGGGGCGTCGGTGGACTTCCTGACCGGCCGCCAGCACCGGGCGCCCGCGATCTTCCAGACGCTGTCCCTGGAATGGCTGCATCGCCTGCTCAGCCAGCCGAAACGGATGTTCCGCCGCTATGTGATCGAGGGGCCGGCGATCTTCGGGTGGTTCGTGAAGACGGAAGTGCTCAGCCGCTAAAGGGCGTTGGCGGGGTCGTGCAGTCAGACGGCGGGGCGCGGTAATCCGTCGAGTTCGGCTGTGGCTCGATCCAGCGCTCGGTTCCGGCGGCCTTGTCGATGGCGTCCTGCAGACGGGTTACGATCGGCGGCATTCCCGCCTCATCGCCCACATAGTCTACGATGACCTTCTTCTGCCCACCGATATTGATGCCGACGATGTAGGTCGGATTGTCGGTCACCTCAGCGGTGTACTCGTCCTCGAGGGAGAAGACGTCGGCCCTGCGGAACAGTTCGACCAGGGCGTTGAAATCCTTCAGCTCGATCCGCCCGGTCTGCCATCCGAGAGCGTGGACATCGGCGCGGCCGCAGAAATAGACCGTGCCGTCGCTCCGTAAGGTGGTGAGATAGGCCGGGCAGGTCCCGAAGCAGCCGGTGCGTTCAAGGTAGATGCTGATCGGCTTTCCGTTCGTATCCGGGAACGGGATGTGGCGAGTCGGTGTCCGGACGGGCGGCAACACCCTGACCCATTGCGAACTGCGGATGGTCTGGCCGGGGGGCACGTCGCGCCACCACGCCTTCCTGACGGCTTCAGCGGCGGCTGCCCGGGTAGCGTGGGACAGGTCGCCGATCTGGTCGCTGAAACGAACCGCCTCGACCTCGCCCCGGCCGTCAACAAGTACATCGTAGAGGATCATGCCCGAGGGGCAGCCGGGTTCACGGCAGTAGACGCTGAGTTCGGGCGGTCGGGGCTGTTCCGCGATGGGGAGGGGGCGGGCCTGCCTGAGCCGGGCGGTGGCCTCGAACTTAAGGTCATCGGCATGAACGGCCATTGCAGCCACGGTCGCCAGTCCCGCCAGAATGAGGTCCAGCGGCAAGCGTTTCATCATGCCACCAGCGTCTCGGCCTGCTTCAGGTCCACGCTGACCAGCTGGCTGACCCCGCGGTCCGGCATGGTGACGCCGTAGAGGCGGTCCATGCGGCTCATGGTGACGGGGTTGTGGGTGATGACGATGAAGCGGGTCTCGGTGCGGTTGCGCATCTCGTCGAGCATGCGGCAGTAGCGGTCGACGTTGGCGTCATCCAGCGGGGCGTCGACCTCGTCCAGCACGCAGACGGGGGCAGGGTTGGCCAGGAAGACGGCGAAGATCAGGGCTGCCGCCGTCAGGGCCTGCTCGCCGCCGGACATCAGGCTCATCACCGACAGACGCTTGCCGGGCGGGCAGGCGTAGATTTCCAGACCGGCCTCCAGCGGGTCATCGCTCTCGACCAGCTTCAGCTCGGCCTGGCCGCCGCCGAACAGGGCCTCGAACAGGGTGCGGAAATTCTCGTTGATGATGTCGAAGGCGGCGATCAGGCGCTCACGGCCCTCGGCGTTCAGCTCGTCGATGCCGTCCCGCAGCTTGGCGATGGCGCTGGTCAGGTCCGAGCGTTCGACCTTCATCGTCTGCAGGCGGTCGCCGTAGTCGTTGGCCTCTTCCTCGGCCAGCAGGTTGACGGCGCCCAGCGCCTCGCGCTCGCGCTCCAGACCGAACAGCAGGCTTTCGGCGCCGGCGGCGTCGGGCGGCCGGGCGACGGCGTCGTCGGTCAGCTTCTGGCCCAGCTCTTCCGGCGACATCTGCGCCGTTTCCTCGACCGTCTTCGTCGCGTCGGCCAGCTTCTCGGCGGCGGCCTCGGCGCGGGCGGCCAGACCGGCGCGGGCCTCGCGGGCCTGACTGGCGGCGGTCTCGGCGGCGCGTGA
>NZ_JBLYQK010000044.1:0-16125 GCF_048799765.1 Brevundimonas sediminis | reverse complement strand
CCGCGCGCGCGCCGCCGCGACCGCCCTCGACCGCCCCGCCCCACGCCTGAAGCAGACCCGGAGCGCCGTCCGTGCGCCCGAACCCGCGCGCCGTCCGGCGACGCGGACTTTTTCTCTGTTTCAGGATTGATCCCTCATGTCCCTGTGGACCTCCGCGGCGCCCTGCGCCCTGCTGCTCGCCGCCATCGCCTCGCCCGCCCTCGCCGCCGGGCCGGACCAGGACCCGACCACCCTCGACACCGTCATCGTCACCGGCAGCCGGAATCCGGAAGACCCCGCCGTCGTGGCCGAGGCGCGCGAGCGCCTGAGCCGCACGCCCGGCGCCGTCGCCGTGATCTCGGCCGAAAGCTATCAGGACCGCTACGCCGCCAACCTGGCCGACGTCCTGCGCGACGCGCCCGGCGTCTACGCCCAGCGCAAGTGGGGCGGCGACGTTCGCCTGTCGATCCGGGGCTCCGGCATCGGCAACGCCAGCCACAACCGGGGAACCCTGCTGGCCCAGGACGGCGTGCCGTTCAATGAGGCCGACGGCTTCGGCGACTTCCAGCTGATCGATCCGCTGATCGCCCGCTACACCGAGGTCTACAAGGGCGGCAACGCCCTGCGCTTCGGCGGCGCCCTGCTGGGCGGGGCGATCAATCTGGTCACCCCCACCGGTCATACGGCGGGGTCGGACTACAGCCTGCGTCTGGACGGCGGCTCCTACGGGACCGTGAGAGCGCACGCCGAAGGGGCGGGCGTGCGCGGCGACTGGGACGGCTTCGCCGCCGTCACCGGCCTGACCACCGACGGCTGGCGCGACTGGAGCACGGGTCAGGAGCAGCACGCCTCCGTCAACATCGGCCGCCGCTTCGGTCAGGATCGCGAGGTGCGGCTGTTGGTCTCGGGCGGCTACATCCATCAGGACATCCCCGGCAGCCTGACCCTGTCGCAGGCGCTGACCACGCCGGAGCAGGCGAATGCGGGCAACCGGGCGCTGCACTACCAGCGCGACATGGCCTCGGTCCGCACCACGCTCCAGACCCGCTGGCGGCTGAACGACTCGACCGTCTTCGAAGGCGCCCTGTACGGCACGTGGAAGGATCTCGATCACCCGATCTTCCAGGTCATCGACCAGCAGAGCCGCAACTACGGCGTCTTCGGCCGCTTCGACTGGCAGGGACAGGTCGCAGGCCTGCGCGCCGACGCCTTCTACGGCCTGTGGTACCGGCAGGGCGATCTGGACGCGAAGCAGTGGGTCAATCTGGCCGGCTCGCACGGCGCCCTGACCGCCCGCAGCTTCCAGAACGCGACGGGTCTGGACGTCTTCGCCGAGGGACGTCTGTTCGTGACCGACCGGCTGGCCGTGGTCGCGGGCGGGACCTGGGGCCGGGCCGGGCGGGACTATCAGAGCTTCGCCACCCCCGGCGGCGGGTTCAACCTCGACACCGATCGCACCTTCGACTGGTTCGTCCCGCGCGTCGGCCTGCTGTGGGAGAATGAGACCGGCAGCCAGGTGTTCGCCAACGTCACCCGCTCGGTCGAACCGCCGAACTTCTCGGCGATGTCGCCCACGGTCGGCGGCTTCCAGCCCCTGGTCCCGCAGGAGGCCGTCACCGTCGAGGCCGGTACGCGCGGCCGCCGCGGCCCCTTGACCTGGGACCTCACCGTCTACCGGGCCGAGCTGGAGCATGAGCTGCTGAACTTCATCGTCCAGCCGGGCATCCCCGCCGCCACCTTCAACGCCGGGCCGACGATCCATCAGGGGATCGAAGCCGGGCTGGACTGGCGGATCGTCCCGTCCGTGCGCCTGCGCCAGACCTACGCCTTTTCGGACTTCGTCTTTGATGGGGACCTGGCCTATGGCGACAACGACCTGCCGGTGGTCCCCCCCCATCTGTACCGGGCCGAGCTGCGCTATGATCACCCAGCGGGCTGGTTCATCGCCCCCTCCGTGGAGTGGTCCATGTCCGACAGCTGGGTCGACTACGCCAACACCCTCAAGGCCCCGTCCTATGCCGTCGCCCATCTGAACGCCGGCTGGAGCCTCCGCGGGGGCGTCTCCCTGTTCGCCGACGTCCGGAATCTGTTCGACGAGCGCTATGTCTCGAACTTCAGCGCCGTCACCGACGCCCGCGTGGCGTCGACGGCGGTCTTCTTCCCCGGCGAGGGCCGCTCGGCCTTCGTCGGCGTGCGGCTGGCCTACTGATGGGGAGGCAACAATCGAAAGGGGCGCCGGACATCCTGTCCGGCGCCTACCGCGCCGTCTGGCGTTGGCATTTCTACGCCGGCGTGCTGGTCATGCCCGTGCTGATGCTGCTGGCCCTGACCGGCGGCCTGTATCTGTTCAGGGACGAGATCGACCAGGCCGTCTACAGCCGGATGGCCACGGTCCCGGCCTCCGCCCGACAGGCCCCGCCCGAAGCCTGGGCCGCCGCGGCTGAACAGGTCGGACAGGGGCGCGCCGCCGCCCTGATCCTGCCCGCCCGGGCGGACCAGGCCGTCCGCATCCGCGTGGACCGCCCCGACGGCGGACAGCGCACCGTCTTCGTGGACCCCCACACCGGCCACGTCACCGGCGAGACCGGCTACGGCGGGGTGATGGAGACGGTCAAACGCCTCCATTCCCTCACCCTGTTCGGGCCGGTCATGAACCTCGTGGTCGAGATCGTCGCGGGCTGGACCATCGTTCTGTGCGCCACCGGCCTGTACCTCTGGTGGCCGCGCAGGCGACGGGTCGGCGTCGTCGCCCTGACCTCTACAGACCCGCGCCGTCGTCCGTTCTGGCGCGATCTGCATGCCCTGACGGGCCTCTATGTCGGCGGGGTGCTGCTGTTCCTCGCCGTCACCGGCATGCCCTGGTCGGCGGTGTGGGGCGACCGGGTCATGGACGGGGTCAGGACCAGCGGGCTCGGTCGCCCGGCCGCTCCCGTCGCGGGCGCATGGCAGGCCGCCGAACACGCCGACCATCCGCAGGGCGCGGGCTGGACGATGGAGGGGATGACCCTGCCCGCCCATGCCCACCACCCCGCATCCGCCGGCCTGTCCGAGGTCGTGGCCCTGGCCGAGGCGGCCGGCCTGCCCCGCCCCTATGCGGTCTCCATCCCGAAGGCGGCGGTCACGACCTGGACGGTCACCGCACAGGTGACCCGTGTCCAGGACACCCGCGCCCTCTATATTGACCCCGCACAGGGCAAGGTCGTCGCCGACATCGGCTACAGCCAGTTCGGCGCAGGCGCCAAGGCCATCGAATGGGGCATCTACACCCACCAGGGCACGCAGTTCGGCCCGATCAACCGCTGGGTCATGCTGGCGGGCTGCATCGGCGTCTGGCTGCTGGCGATCAGCGGCCTGATGATGTGGTGGAAGCGCCGCCCGCCGAAGCTGTCCAAGGGCCTGATCGGCGCCCCGCCCGCGCCGGACGGGCTGAAGCTGCGCGTCGCCGTCCTCGCCATCGTCCTGCCCCTGTGCCTCCTCTATCCCCTCACCGGCGCCAGCCTGGTCGTCGCCCTGGTCGCCGAACGGTTGATCCGTGCGCTGTTCCGTTCCAGACCTGCCGCAGCCTGAAAGACATCGAGCCCATGATCCGCACCCTGATCCCCCTCGCCGCCGTCGCCGCCCTGCTGGCCGCCTGCTCCGGCGAACCGAAGCCCTCCGGCGGCGAACAGGCCGTCGTGACCGCGACCGGCGCCCTGTGCCGCCCGACCCCGGTCGGCCGCCAGATGACCGGCTGCTACGTCACCCTGACCGCGACCGCCGACGACCGTCTGGTCAGCGTCTCGACCCCCGCCGCCGGCCGCGTCGAGATCCACGAGAGCAAGATCGAGAGCAATATGATGATGATGCGCGAGCTGAAGGAGGGCCTGCCCCTCCCGGCCGGGCAGGCGGTCGAGCTGAAGCCCGGCGGCAACCACATCATGCTGCTGGCGGTGACCGAGCCGCTGACCGACGGCCAGAGCATTCCCCTGACCCTCAATTTCGCCTCGGCCGCGGCGGTGACGGTCCAGGCCGCCATCGGCCAGCCGCCGGTCAATGAGTACGGCACGCAGACCGGCTCCTGACGCCTTCGGACAACGCGCGAGCCTGACAAACCGGATCGAACCGGCTAAAGGCTCGCGCTCACTCGAAAGCTCCAGAAGACCATGGCCCTTAAAGTCGCGATCGTCGGCCTGCCCAACGTCGGCAAGTCCACCCTGTTCAACGCCCTGACCAAGACGGCGGCGGCCCAGGCGGCCAACTATCCGTTCTGCACCATCGAGCCGAACACCGGCGACGTGGCCGTGCCCGAGCCGCGCCTGAACGCGCTCGCCGAGATCGCGGGTTCGAAAGAGATCATCCCGTCGCGGATCACCTTCGTGGACATCGCCGGTCTGGTCCGTGGCGCGTCCAAGGGCGAGGGTCTGGGCAACCAGTTCCTGGCCAACATCCGCGACTGCGACGCCATCGCCTTCGTCGCCCGCTGCTTCGTCGACGACGACATCACCCACGTCGAGAACCGCATCGATCCGATCTCGGACCTCGAGATCATCGAGACCGAGCTGATGCTGGCCGACCTCGAAAGCCTCGAGAAGCGCTACGCCAACGTCGAGAAGCGCGCCAAGACCGGCGACAAGGAGATGCAGAACACCCTGCGCCTCATCAACCTGGCCCTCGAACAGCTCCGCGCCGGCAAGCCCGCCCGCGTCGCCGAAATCTCGAAGGAAGACCAGAAGGCGTGGCACATGCTGCAGCTTCTGACCTCCCTGCCCGCACTCTACGTCGCCAACGTCGACGAGGGCTCGGCCGACAAGGGCAACGAGCTGTCCGATCTGGTCGCCAAACGCGCCGCCGCCGACAATGCCAAGTCGGTCGTCATCTCGGCCAGGATCGACTCCGAACTGGCCGTGCTGGACGCCGAGGAACAGGCCGAGTTCCTGGAGACCCTCGGTCTGGCCGAGCCGGGCCTGAACCGCCTGATCCGCGAGGCCTACGCCCTGCTGGGCCTGCAGTCCTACTTCACCGTGGGGCCGAAGGAGGCGCGCGCCTGGACCATCCACGTCGGCGATACGGCTCCCCAGGCGGCCGGTGTGATCCACACCGACTTCGAGAAGGGCTTCATCCGCGCCGAAACCATCGCCTATGAGGACTACATCGCCTTCAAGGGTGAGGCGAAGGCCCGCGAGGCCGGCAAGCTGCGCGCCGAAGGCAAGGCCTACGTCGTCAAGGACGGCGACGTGATGAACTTCCTGTTCAACTGATCACCCGGCCGGGTCGGCCTCCGCCGGCGGGGCCGCCGCCGGGCAGCGGGTCAGCACGACCACCGCGTCATTGCGGTTCAGCCAGGTCATCCTGAGCCGCTCGCCCTGGGCGGACAGACGCACCCGCTCGCGGGTCGCCTCCCCTTCAGCCTGGCAGGCCAGGGTCAGCTCATAGCCGTCGCTGACCTGGTCCAGGGAGGTGATGGCGCAGCTGTTCTCGTATCCTTCGAACCTCAGGGTGGTGATCTCAATCGCCTTTTCCGGCCCGGTCGCATTCGCGCACCAGCCGGGGTTGGCGGCCCAGCGGCCGATGAAGCTGGCCGGCCCGCCGCCCGGCAGGGCCGGCGCGGGCGGCGGCGCGTCCGGCGTCTGGATCGGGTCGGCGGGCTCGGTCGGCGGGTTCCGGCGCTCGCCGTCGCAGGCGGCCAGTCCGAGCAGCAGGAGGGTCAGGGGCAGGAGCGTGCGGGTCATGCCCGATGGAACGCCGTTCCTCCCCAAAGGGGTCCACACTCCCGCGGATCACGAATTCGCGGTCACGCTTGCATCCTCCGCCCGTATTTGCGACCGGTTCTTGCGTGTACGAGAACAAGGGGGCGTCCCGCATGACTCAGAACACCAATCCTTGGAGCAAGGCCATCGATCCGCTGGCCGAGGACATCACGACCGTGCTGAAAAGCATGGGCGGCTCCGCGCACCAGAAGGATGTCGTTCAGTGTGTCGCCGCCATGAAGCGCCAGCGCGGCGAGACCGTCGCCCAGGACCTGGCC
Organism: Brevundimonas sediminis; assembly: GCF_048799765.1. Classification (NCBI taxonomy): domain Bacteria; kingdom Pseudomonadati; phylum Pseudomonadota; class Alphaproteobacteria; order Caulobacterales; family Caulobacteraceae; genus Brevundimonas; species Brevundimonas sediminis. Next base: position 10,142 of record NZ_JBLYQK010000044.1, on the reverse strand, counting down.
TCGCGCATTCTCGAGGTCTTTGAACACTACCGCGATCTCTTCTTCCGCCCCTTCGGCGAGGGCTCGATGCGATGGGCCCTGCAGCCCGGCGTCGCCTGAGTTCAGGACCGGACAACGAAAAGGCCCGCGGTTCGCACCGCGGGCCTTCGTCGTTCCGGGCCTTGAAGCCTTAGAAGCGACGCACGAAGCTCAGGCCGTAGGTGTCGGCCTCACCGGCGTCGCCGCGGAAGTCGCGGCGGGTCCAGTCGGCGCGCACGCCGTTCTGGCCGTCGAAGAAGTAGTTGGCGCCGACGCCGTAGTTGATGCTTTCGGTGCTGTCCGACGACTGGATGCCGGCGATGTCCGTCTTCACCCGGGTGGTGCCGTAGCCGAGACGGCCGAACAGCTCGAAATTCTCGTTGATCGGCAGCTTGGCGACGCCGTAGCCGGCGACGTCATACTTGTGCTCGACCGAGCCCGGGATGCCGCCGACGGTGATGTCGTCGTCGCTGACGCCGATCGAGGCCTCGCCTTCCACGCCGAAATTACGGGTGAAGTCATAACCGGCCCGGCCGGTGACCGCGCCCAGGTCGCCACCGTCGGAATCAAGCTGCGTGTAACCGATCGAGCCGGTCACCCGCGAACCCGGGTCCTGGGCCATAGCCGGCGCGGCAATCAGAGTAATGGCGGCAGTCGCGAGAAGAATGTTACGCATAGTTTCTGTATCCTCTAGATGCGGTGACTTCTGCGGTCACCGGCCCCATCCAGCGGGATACAAAATGGGTCGGGATCGGACAGGTTCCAGACCCGTCCGATGACTTCCCCTTCACTGTGCGCTTGCAGGCACAGACGCCGATACGCCAATTCAGACCTTATCGTGGTCCAATTCGGGCGAAGCGAAACCTACCGGTCCTTTTCGCGCTCGGTCCCGGCCCGCGCATGCAGGGCGGCCTGGGCCGCGGCCAGACGGGCGATCGGCACACGGTACGGCGAGCAGCTGACATAGGTCAGACCCACCTCCTCGCAGAAGGCGATCGACGACGGATCGCCGCCGTGCTCGCCGCAGATGCCCATCTTGATGTCGGCGCGCACCGCCACGCCCCGCGCCTTGGCGATGCGGATCAGGTCGCCGACCCCGTCCTGGTCCAGACGGACGAAGGGATCGGTCTCGAAGATGCCCTTGTCCATATAGGCCTGCAGGAAGCGGCCGGAGTCGTCGCGGCTGATGCCGAACGTGGTCTGGGTCAGGTCATTGGTGCCGAAGCTGAAGAACTGGGCGTGCTCGGCCAGATCCCCGGCGCGCAGGGCGGCCCGCGGCAGTTCGATCATCGTGCCGACCAGATACTCCACCGTGTCGCCCGCCTCCTCGAAGACGGTCCTGGCCGTCCGGTCGGTCAGCTCGCGCAGGTATTTCATCTCCAGACCCAGGGCGACCAGCGGGTGCATGATCTCCGGGATGGGCGCCAGACCTGATGCTTGCTTCACCTCCAGGGCGGCTTCCAGCACCGCCCGGACCTGCATTTCGTAGATTTCCGGATAGGCGACGCCGAGGCGGCAGCCCCGGTGGCCCAGCATCGGATTGGTCTCGTGCAGTTCCCTGGCCCGGCGCTTCAGTTTGGCGGCGTCGAGACCCGAGGCGGCGGCGAGGGCGTCGATGTCCTCTTCCGAGTGCGGGATGAACTCGTGCAGCGGCGGGTCCAGCAGGCGCACCGTCACCGGCAGGCCCGACATGATGGTGAACAGCTCGACGAAGTCCGCCTTCTGGAACGGGGCGATCTTGGCCAGGGCCGCGCGGCGGCCGGCTTCGTCGTCCGCCAGGATCATCTCGCGCACGGCAGCGATCCGGGTGTCGTCGAAGAACATGTGCTCGGTCCGGCACAGGCCGATGCCCTCGGCGCCGAAGCCGCGGGCGGTCCTGGCGTCCAGCGGCGTCTCTGCGTTGGCGCGCACGTTCAGGCGACGCACGCTGTCGGCCCAGCCCATCAGGGTCTGGAAGTCGCCGGTCAGCTCCGGCTCGATCATGGCCACGGCGCCGTCCAGCACCTCGCCCTTGCCGCCGTCGATGGTGATGACCTCGCCCTCGCGGAAGGTTCGGCCGCGGGCCGTGAAGGTGTGGGCCTTGTCGTCGATATGGATCTCGCCCGCGCCCGAGACGCAGGGACGGCCCATGCCGCGCGCGACCACCGCCGCGTGGCTGGTCATGCCGCCGCGCGCGGTGACGATGCCCTTGGCGGCGTGCATGCCGTGGATGTCTTCCGGGCTGGTCTCCTCGCGCACCAGGATGACCGCCTCGCCCAGTTGGGCCAGACGCTCGGCCTCGTCGGCGTCGAAGACGATCTTGCCGGTCGCGGCGCCCGGGCTGGCGGGCAGGCCCTGGGCCACCACGGTGCGGGCGGCGTTCGGGTCCAGCGTCGGATGCAGCAGCTGGTCCAGGGCGGCGGGTTCGACGCGGCTGACCGCCTCGTCCTGCGAGATCACGCCCTCGGCGGCCAGCTCGACCGCGATCTTCAGCGCCGACTTGGCCGTGCGCTTGCCGTTGCGGGTCTGCAGCATCCACAGACGGCCCTGTTCGACCGTGAACTCGATGTCCTGCATGTCGCGGTAATGGCTCTCCAGCCGGTTCACGACATCGACGAACTGGCCGAAGACTTCCGGCATGGCCTCTTCCATCGAGAGGGCCGTCTCACCCATCTCCTCGCGGCCCGCCCGGGTCAGCGACTGCGGCGTGCGGATGCCCGCCACCACGTCCTCGCCCTGGGCGTTGATCAGGAACTCGCCGTACAGCTTCGCCTCGCCGGTCGACGGATTGCGGGTGAAGGCCACGCCGGTCGCCGAGGTCTCGCCCATGTTGCCGAACACCATCGACTGGATGTTCACGGCCGTGCCCCAGCTCTCGGGGATGTCGTGCATGCGGCGATAGAATTTGGCCCGGTCGTTCATCCAGCTGGCGAAGACGGCGCCGACGGCGCCCCACAGCTGGTCATGCGGGTCCTGCGGGAAGGGCTGGCCCAGACGGTCCTCGACCACCGCCTTGTAGTCGGCGACCACCTTCTCCCAGTCCTTCGCCGTCAGGTCGGTGTCGACCGTGACGCCCAGACGGTCCTTATGGTCGTCCAGCACGCCCTCGAAGTCGTCATGGGACAGACCCAGCACCACGTTCGAATACATGGTGATGAAGCGGCGGTAGCTGTCGAAGGCGAAGCGGCGGTCGCCCGACAGCGCAGCCAGACCTTCCACCGTCTCGTCGTTCAGACCCAGGTTCAGGACCGTGTCCATCATCCCCGGCATCGAGGCGCGGGCGCCCGAGCGGACCGAGACCAGCAGCGGGTTCTTCGCGTCGCCGAAGGTCTTGCCGACGATGCCTTCGACCTTGGCCAGACCGGCCTTCACCTGATCCGTCAGATCGGTCGGATAGGTTTCGCCGTGAGCGTAGTACCAGGTGCAGACTTCCGTGGTGACGGTGAAACCGGGCGGGACAGGAAGCCCCAGCGCCGACATCTCGGCCAGGTTCGCGCCCTTGCCGCCGAGAAGATTCTTCATCGAAGCATCGCCGTCGGCCGAACCGCCGCCGAAGCCGTACACCCACTGAGTCATCAGTAGCCCCTGAACCGTGGTGAATTGCGCGGCGGATTCGCTCCGCTCGCTGTGTATCCGCCCCGCTTACCCCTCTCGGCGCGGCAAGGCGACCCTGAGCGCGTAACAAAACGTGAGCAGGTGTGACGGTTCCGCAGCTGTCGCCCATAGATCGCACGACGCCGACCTTCCACTGTTGCGAGAGCCTCACTCCCGCAAGACAGTACCGGTCCAACAGTGGGGGAGTCGGATATGCGGTTGAGAAACAAGGTTCTGTCGGCGCTTCTCGTGTCGGTCGTAGCGCTGGCGCCCGGCTTGGCGCTCGCGCAGGCCGGACAGGTCGCGCCCGTCACGCCCCGCCCGCGGGTCAACATCAATGTGCAGGCCGACGCTCCACTGCCCGCGGAGCAGGAAGCCCATGCAGCCTATGCCGCCGCCATGGACGCGGCGGGAACCGGAGGGTGGCCGGCGGTCCAGGCGCATGTGCCCGCATTGACCGCACTGATGGCAAATGCGCCGGCGACCTACCCTGTCATGGAAGAGATTGCCGAAGGTTGGGCAATCCGCGCCGACACCCGGGAAGAAATCATGGCCCTTGCCCGGCACATCGGCGACATCGAAGGTGCGCGGGGCGGCGGCGACATCAGGATCATCGCGCGCCCCAACGTCTACCCCCGGATCGCCTTCCTGCTGGGCAGCGCGGCGGTCGAACGGCGTGAATTGGATGAAGCTCACGCTGTCCTGGACCAAGGCCTCGCCCTTCAACCGCTTGATCGCTTCCTGCTGAACGAGAAGCTCGTCACCCTCCATGCCCAGAGACGTTGGGACGAAGCCTATGAACTGGCGCATGGCGCATTGGCCTCAGGCGATCCGCTGATCGAGGCCCATCCCGGCTCGCTTCAACGTCGACTGGGCTACACGCTGATCGAACTGGGCCGCCTTCCTGAAGCCCGTGCCGCCTACGAAGCCTCTCTCGTGTCCGAACCGGACAACGCCACCGCCATAGCAGAGCTGGAAATCATACGAGATCTGGAGGCTGGCCACAGCCTTGACGGAGAAGTCCGGATCGTCTCGCCGAACATGGCGGCGCCAGCCGCTCCCGCGAACGACTAGCGGCAGAACGCCAACCGGTTACCCCGCCTTAACCGTAAGGATTCACCATGCCCGCTCAATCCTGTGCGGGGCCGCGTAATCCATGTCCGAACTGAAGACCCCCGTCCTTGCCACGGACGTCATCCATCGGGGCGACTGCATCGAGGTGCTGCGTTCGCTGCCCGACGCGTCCGTCGACATGGTCTTCGCCGACCCGCCCTATAACCTCCAGCTGGGCGGCGACCTGCTGCGTCCCGACAACTCCAAGGTCGATGCGGTCGATGACGACTGGGACAAGTTCGGCAGCTTCGCCGAATACGACGCCTTCACCCGCGCCTGGCTGAAGGAATGCCGCCGCGTGCTGAAGCCGGAAGGCTCCATCTGGGTCATCGGCAGCTATCACAACGTCTTCCGCCTCGGCGCGGCGATCCAGGATCTGGGCTTCTGGGTGCTGAACGACATCATCTGGCGCAAGTCGAACCCGATGCCGAACTTCAAGGGCACCCGGTTCACCAACGCCCACGAAACCCTGATCTGGGCCGCCCGCTCGCGTGAGCAGAAGCGCTACACCTTCAACTACGACGCGCTGAAGGCCTTCAACGAAGACACCCAGATGCGCTCGGACTGGACGCTGGCGCTGTGCACGGGCGAGGAGCGGATCAAGGACGCCGACGGCAAGAAGGCCCATCCGACCCAGAAGCCCGAGGCCCTGCTGCACCGGGTGCTGCTGGCCGCCACCCGTCCGGGCGACGTCATTCTCGACCCCTTCTTCGGCACCGGCACCACCGGCGCCGCCGCCAGGCGTCTGGGGCGCCACTTCATCGGCATCGAGCGCGATGAGGGCTACGCCAAGGTCGCCGAGAAGCGGATCAAGGCCGTGGTGCCCGCCGCGCCGGAAGATCTCGCCGTCATGGGCTCCAAGCGCAACGAGCCCAAGGTGCCGTTCGGCGCCCTGGTCGAGGCCGGCCTGCTGCGCCCGGGCGACCGCCTGTACTGCCCCAAGGGCGAGCGCGAGGCCCGCGTCCGCGCCGACGGCTCGCTGGTCCACGGCGACCTGACCGGCTCGATCCACAAGCTGGGCGCCCTGCTGGAGAACGCCCCGGCCTGCAACGGCTGGACCTACTGGCGCTTCAAGACCGACCAGGGCCTGCGCAGCATCGACGCCCTGCGCGCCGAAATCCGCGCCGGGATGCAGTAGCGATCCTCGAACTCACCTCTCCACGCAGTGGGGAGGTGGCGCGGCGCGAACACGCGCCGTGACGGAGGGGTCAAAGCAGTCGCGCTCGTCGCAACCCCTCCACCCCGCTTCGCCCCAGGGCTCGCGCGGTCCCCCTCCCCAGCTTCGCTGGAGAGGTGAGGCTCAGCCACCCAGCCCGCGTTCCAACGCCTTGCGGAACACCGTCGGCAGCGCGCCCGGCGCCTCTTCGACCGTCGTCCAGATGAAGTCGCCCGCCCGCTCGGCAGCCCCCTCGCCCACGCGCACGTCCAGCGTCAGGCTGAAGTGGGTGAAGACGTGCTCGACAAACCCCGCCTCGCGCCAGTCCGCGTCCGCCGGCGGCGTCGCGTCCGGCGCGGCGCTCCAGTCCGAGGTCGGCAGGCCCAGCATGCCGCCCAGCAGCCCCTTGTCCGGCCGCCGCACCAAGGCGACCCGCCCCTGCCCGTCAAGCAGCACCCAGGCGACGCCCGTCCGGTGCGGCCGCTCGGCCTTCTTCAGCTTCAGCGGATAGCGTTCCGGCTGACCGCCCGCATGGCCGGCGCACCATCTCGTCAGCGGGCAGTCCCCGCACAGGGGCGACTTCGGACGGCACACGGTCGCGCCCAGATCCATCAGCGCCTGCGCCCAGTCTCCGGGCCGATCCTCCCGCACCAGCGATCCCGCCAGCGCCCGCAGCTCGGGCCGGGCGGGCGGCACGGGGGTCTCGACCGCGAACAGCCGGGCCATCACCCGCTCGACATTGCCGTCTACCACATTGGCCGCTTCGCCGAAGGCGATGCTGGCGACCGCGGCGGCAGTGTAGGCGCCCACGCCCGGCAGGGCCAGCAGCGCCGCCTCGGTATCCGGAAACACCCCGCCGTGCTCACCCGCCACCGCCCGCGCGCAGGCCAGCAGATTGCGGGCGCGGGCGTAGTAGCCCAGCCCCGCCCAGGCGGCCATCACATCCGCATCCGCCGCCGCCGCCAGATCGGACACGGTCGGCCAGCGTTCGGTGAAGCTCAGGAAATAGGGCGTGGCGTGCGGCGTCGTGGTCTGCTGCAGCATCACCTCGGACAGCCAGACCCGATATGGATCGGGACGCCCTTTCGTCCCCGGCGGCGCGCGCCAGACCAGCGTCCGCGCATGGACGTCGTACCAGCCCAGCAGGGCGGATCGGATCGCGGGCACGTCTGCGGGGACGGAAGGCATCGACCGCGCTATAACCCGGAAATGCGCCGTCCGCTGCCCACCGAAGCCGAAGCCCGGGAAATCCTGTCCCGCCGCCGCACGCGCCCGGCTCCCCGCCCGGCGCCCAAGGCCGGGCGCGCCCTGCAGGGGCTGATCAAGGAGCTGGACGCCAAGCTGGGTCGCGGCGCCGGCGCGCTGGAGCCCCGCTGGCGTGAGATCGTCGGCGAGCGGCTGGCGCGCGTCACCCGTCCGCAGAAGCTGACCAAGGGTCGGGGCGGCGCCGGCGGCACGCTGGAACTGCGCGTGGCGGGCCCCGCCGCCCTGCTGGTGCAGCACCAGTCCGAGGACATCCTGCAGCGGGTGAACCTCTTTCTCGGGCCGGGCGCGGTGGACAAGCTCCGCATCGCCCAGGGCCCGGTGAAGCCCCTGCCCGACAGCCCCGTCGCTCCGGCGCGCAAGGCCGCGGCCGCCGCCCCCCTGCCCGCCCACCAGGAGGCCGAGCTCAAGGCCTCCGTGGCCGACGCCCCGGACGAGCTTCGCGGCATGCTCGAGAAGCTCGGACGGGCGGTTCTCGGGGATCGCGGCGACAGGCGGCGTTGACAAAACTTCGCCGCACCTGTTCTCGAAAACCAAGGCTGCGCGACTTTGCGGGGAATCGCGCGATGCTCCGGAATCCCGTCGAGTGAGGACCATCCCATGAAGTTCCGTTACGCCGACATGAGCCGCCGCGCGGCCCTGTCCGCCGCCGCCCTCGCCGCCATGGCGACCCTGACCGGTTGCGGCGGCGGCGCCACCTCCCCGGCCGCCGGCGACATGGCCCTCGGCGCGGCTGAAGGCGAAGCCAAGGTCACCGTCATCGAGTACGCCTCGATCACCTGCCCGCACTGCGCCGCCTGGCAGGAAGAAACCTGGCCCGGGTTCAAGGCCAAATACGTCGACACCAACAAGGTCCGCTACGTCTTCCGCGAACTGCGCACCCCGCCCGCCAACGTCGCCGCCGCCGGCTTCGCCGTCGCCCGCTGCGCCGGCGAGGACAAGTATTTCGACGTGGTCCACGAGTTCTTCGCCAGCATCCAGGATCTGCACGGTCCGGACCCCCGCTCGACCCTGTTCCGCGTCGGCAACGGCGCCGGCCTGTCGAACCAGCAGATCGAGGCCTGCATCAAGGACCCGGAAAACCTGAAGGCCAGCGACGAGCGTGACCGTCAGGCCGTGCGGGCGGGCGTCACCGGCACCCCGACCTTCTTCGTCAACGGGACCCAGGTGATCACCCCGGGCTCGAACAGCGGCGCCTCGCTGGCCGATCTGTCGACCGCCATCGACGCCGAACTGGCCAAGTAAGCCCGGATGACGGCGCTGCGGCGAACTCTTCTGCTTCTCGCGCTGGCCCTGCCGGCGTGTCTCGCGACGGCTTCCGGGCCGTCGCGGGCGCAGACGCCCGTGGCGCCGGTCACCGCCGCCGACCGCATTCTGGGCCGGGCCGACGCGCCGGTGACGGTGATCGAGTACGCCTCCTTCACCTGCCACCACTGCGCGGACTGGCACCAGTTCGTCTTCCCCCTGTTCAAGCAGCGTCTGATCGACACTGGCCAGGTGCGGTTCGTCTTCCGCAACCTGCCGACCGATCCGGCCAGCGTCTCCCTGCCCGCCGCCGCCATGGCCCGGTGCGCCGCGCCGGAGAAGTATTTCGACGTCGTCGCGGCCCTGATGCACGGCCAGCCCGCCCTGCTGCGCGGCGGTCGTCAGGAGGACTGGTACGCCCCCGCCATCGCCGCCAGCGGACGGACCCGGGACCAGCTGACCGCCTGCGCCAACCTGCCCGCCACCCGCGCGGCGATCCAGCGCGACATCGACAGCGCCAACGCCGCGGGCGCCACCAGCACCCCGGCCTTCTTCGTCAACGGCCGCCGCGTCACCGACCGCAGCCTGGGCGGTCTGGAGGTCGCCGTCCGGGCGGCCGCCGCGGCCCAGTAGGCCCTTCCTCCGGTGCAGTTCCAGCGCCTCAGACTCGTGGGCTTCAAGTCCTTCGTCGACGCGCAGGAGTTCCACATCGAGCCCGGCCTGACCGGCATCGTCGGCCCCAACGGCTGCGGCAAGTCCAACGTCCTTGAAAGCCTGCGCTGGGTCATGGGCGCCAACTCGGCCAAGGCCATGCGCGGCCAGGGCATGGACGACGTCATCTTCGCCGGCGCCGCCAACCGTCCCCCGCGCAGTCACGCCGAAGTCCAGCTGACCATCGACAATGCGCAGCGCCGCGCGCCCCAGCCCTTCACCGACAGCCCCATCCTGGAAGTCTCGCGCCGGATCGACCGGGGGCAGGGTTCGACCTACCGGATCAACGGCAAGGAGGTCCGGGCCCGTGACGTCCAGCTGCTGTTCGCCGACGCCTCGACCGGCGCCAATTCCCCGGCCCTCGTCCGGCAGGGTCAGATCAGCGAGCTGATCGCCGCCAAACCCCAGAACCGCCGCCGCATCCTCGAGGAAGCCGGGGGCGTCGCCGGCCTGCACACCCGCCGGCACGAGGCCGAGCTTCGCCTCAAGGCCGCCGAGGCCAACCTCGAACGCCTCGACGACATCGGCCGCGAGCTGGAGACCACCCTGTCCCGCCTGAAGCGCGAGGCGCGTCAGGCCGAGAAATACAAGAAGATCTCCGCCGAGATCCGGGCCCTGCAGGCCTCGCTGGTCTATGTCCGCTGGAACGACGCCCGCCTCGCGGCCGAGGTCGCCGCGCAGGAACTGGCCGAGGCCGACCGCGCCGTGGTCGAGGCGACTTCCGCCTCGGGCCGCGCCCAGACCGCCGCCCTGAACGCCCAGGAGGCGCTGAAGCCCGCGCGCGAGGAAGACGCCGTCGCCGGCGCCCTGCTGCACCGCGCCAGCCTGGAACGCGACCGCCTCGACATGGCCGAGCAACAGGCCCGCGCCGAGGTCGAGCGCCTGAAGGCCGAGGGCGCCCGCATCGCCGCCGACATCGAGCGCGAGACCGGCATGGCCGGTGACGCCGAAAGCGAACTGGCCCGCCTGACCGAGGCCTTCGACCGCGTCTCCGCCGAGATCGCCGCCGCCCCCGCCCGCGGGCCCCAGCTGGACGCCGCCCTGCTGGCCGCCGAGGACGCCC
>NZ_JBLYQK010000043.1:0-17303 GCF_048799765.1 Brevundimonas sediminis | reverse complement strand
GGCGGGCCGCCGTTCAGGTCCCGGGTGAAGTCCGAGCCGGGCGCCGGAGCGGGCGCGGGCGGCGGCGTCTGCGGCGCCGGCGATGCGGTCTGGGCGTGAGCGGCTCCGGCGAGCGCGAGAAGGGCGGCGGCGGACACGGCGAGGGTTTTCATGGCCGCGACCTTCGCCCCTCAACGTGGCGACGGCAAGACCGATCAGGCGGTCGGCAGTTCCACCCAGAAGGTGGCGCCCTCGCCCGGCGCCGAGGTGACCCCGATGGAGCCGCCCTGCAGCTCAACCAGGCGTTTGGCCAGGGCCAGACCGATCCCGTGGCCCTCGACCGTCGAGCGCTCCAGTCCCAGCCGGTTGAACGGCTCGAACAGCTGGGTCTGCTTGTCCACGGTCAGGCCCGGGCCGCGGTCGATGACCTCGATCCGGACGCCGTCGTGGATCCGGCTCGCGCGCAGGATGACGATCCCGCCCGCACCGCCGTACTTGACCGCGTTGGACGTCAGGTTGCCGACCACCTGGACCAGTCGCTGGGAGTCGGCCAGGGCGACCAGGCCGTCCCCTTCCGAAACCACCTCGATCCGGACGCCCTGGGCCTCGGGCCGCAGCACCGTGGCGCGACGCACGTCGTCCAGCACGCCCGGCACATCGGTCGGGCGCAGTTCGACCTTCACCGCACCGGACTCGGCGCGGGCGACGTCCAGCAGGTCATGCGCCAGCGCCTCGACCTGCCTTGCCGTCTTGACCAGCATGTCGGCCATTTCCGTCTGGGTCGGGGTGACCGGCCCCAACTGGCCGGCCCGCCACAGATCACCGATGCCGATGATGCCGCCGACCGGGCTCTTGATCTCGTGCGCCACATTGGCCAGCAGCCGCGACTTGGCCGCCGAGGCGCGCTCGGCGCGCACCTGTCCGGCCCGGGCGCGATCGGCGAGACGGTCCCGCTCCTCCAGAAGGGCGGCGACCAGCAGGATCGGCAGATAGCCGAAAAGCACCAGAAGCTGCGCCATCGTCGCGCGATCCGCGCCCTGGAAGGCCACGGCATAGGGACCATGCCCCATCATGCTTCCGCCGATGGCCAGCAGGCTGATGATGACCAGGGCGGCCGTCACGCCCAGCAGGCGCAGGCGCACCGCGATCAGCAGCAGCAGCGGCAGGGTGACGAAGCTGATCGGCAGGGACTGCATGCCGAAGATCAGGACATTGGCGAACGCCAGCAGACCGAGCAGGACCACCGCCTCGATCGCCCGGGCCGGGGCCCGGAACCGGACCAGCTCACGCCGGGTGATGGCCAGGCCGAAGCTGGAAATCACGGCGATGCTCAGCGCATGACCGAACCACCACGTCTGGGCGGTTTCCATGAAACTGGCGCCGTTCATCCAGTGCAGCATGGCGCCGACGCCGATCGCGGCCGGGATGGGGGCGACGACCGCGGCGCTGATCAGGAAACGGCTGCAGCCCTCGACGCTGGCCAGGTTCAGGGTCGGGGCGAACCGGCGCGCCAGAAGCACCGCCATGTAGATATCCGCCATGTTCGCCACGGTGAACATCAAGGTGGTCTTGGTGGAGTTGCCGGCCAGCAGGTTCCCCGCGGCCACGCCACAGGCCACCAGACCGCCGAAACAGAGATCATACAGGGGGCCGCGGGAAGTTCGCAGCCAGACCGCAACCGCCACGCCGCCCGAGCCCCACAGGGCCGCGACCATGTCGGCGGACCGGGCGAAGGTAATGGCCAGCACCGTCAGGATCATGACCGCGACGGCCGTGAACACCGGCGCCATCGGCTGACCGATGCCCCGCGTCGGCGACGCCCCGGTCGGCAGCCCGCGCGCGGACGACGCCGTTTCGGCCGTTGCGGCGGGCTGGGGGTCGAGCGCGCGGCTCATGCTCATGATCAGGTCCGGTCGGGCAATACTCCGCCGCTACCTAACCGTCGGCTTCCTAACATCCCCTGAAGGTCAGAAGGCCGTTGCAAGCACCTGATCAAACTCGCGAACCGCAGCCGCGGCGCCGTCCGGATGGTTCCAGACCGCCCCGCTGACGGCGACGAAATCCGCCCCGGCCCGGGCCAGTCCGGCGGCGTTCGCGGCGGTGATCCCGCCGATGGCGACGCAGGGCGTCTCGACCGTCTCCTGCCAGATGGTCAGGATTTCCGGGTCCGGACGATGTTCCGTCTCCTTCGTCGTGGTCGGGAAGAAGGCCCCGAAGGCGACGTAGTCGGCCCCGGCCTCGGCGGCGTCCATGGCCAGCTCGCGGCTGTCGTGACAGGTCACCCCGATCATGGCGTCCGCCCCCATCGTCCGACGCGCCTCGGCGTAGGAGGCGTCCGACTGCCCCACATGCACCCCGTCGCAGCCCGACCGCTTCGCCAGGTCGGGCCGGTCGTTCAGGATCACCGCCACCCCGCGCGACTGGGCCACGGGCTTCAGCGCCTCGACCGCCGCCAGCACGGCCGCGTCATCGACATCCTTCAGCCGGATCTGCAGGGCCGCCACGGCGCCCGCATCCAGCGCCTCGCCCAGCGTCTTCGCAAAGGCGGGCAAATCCGGGATCGCCGGCGGGGTGATCAGGTACAGCGCACACGGCGGGCGCGGCGGGACGACGGGTTCTCTGGCCATGGCGGGGGAGTGCGACGATGTGCGCCCCACGTCAATCCGCTCGCTCCATGCGAACGACTTGCAATCGCCTTGATCGGACTGCTATAGCGAACCATTCGCATTGTGTGGATTCGCCTTCCTTGTACGTCTGCAACTGTAACGGTCTTCGCAAGCGTGACGTCGCCTCGGCCATCGAGGCGGGCGCGACGCGTCCGCGTGAGGTCTTCGCCCGGCACCAGTGCCAGGCCCAGTGCGCCAAATGCGTCTGCGAGATGCGCCAGATGATCCAGGAGTCGCAGCAGGCCTTCGCCCTGGCGGCTGAGTAGCATTCGCAGCCCCGTCTGCGCGCGATTTTTACTCGCAATTTCAATGCACTGATAAGTGTTCGCAAGTAAACACGCGGCGATCTTTCGTGGTATGAACGCCGCCGACGAAGGCGACTCCCTCCTCCGGGCCGCCCAGACCGCTGAAGGACAAGGCCATGAAGGGCGACCCCGCGATCATCCGCACGCTGAATGCGATCCTGACCAACGAACTGACGGCGGTGAACCAGTATTTCCTGCACGCCCGCATGTTCGAAAGCTGGGGCCTGAAGCACCTCGGCCAGATCATCTATGACGAGAGCATCGGCGAGATGAAGCACGCCGACATGCTCATCAAGCGCATCCTCTTCCTCGACGGCCTGCCCAACCTGCAGGACCTGCACAAGCTGAAGATCGGCGAGAACGCCATCGAATGCCTCGGCGCCGACCTGCAGCTGGAGCTGGGCTCGCGCGACACCGTCATCGCCGCCGTCACCCAGTTCGAGGCGGCCAGGGACTACGTCAGCCGCGACCTGGTCATGCGCATCCTGTCGGACACCGAGGAGCACATCGACTTCCTCGAGGCCCAGCACAAGCTGATCGAACAGCTGGGCGAGCAGAACTACCTGCAGTCCGCCATGACCGAGATCGCCCCGGACAAGAGCGCGACGGGGAACTGATCGTTGCCTCTCCCTCTCCGCAACGGGGAGGGAGACCATGAAGCTGCACGGAACCCCCGCCCCTTCCGGCTCATTCCCCTCCAGAGCTGGAGGCGCGGATGACTGATATCGATGATGTGTTCGACGACGTGCAGGACGCGGCGACGGACTTTCTGAACGCCGAGGGGCGGAACGTCGGCCATGTGGCGCTGGGCGTGGCCCTGACCGTCGGTTTCGCCCTGGCGGCCACGGCCTTCGCCAAACGGACGATCCGGCCTCGCCCGGAGCATCTGGCGGCGACGGACGCCCCCATCACCGAGCGGCCGCGCGGGTCGCTGAGCTTTATCCTGCCCGCCGTCTTCTCGGCCACGACCCTGTCTGCGGTGCGGGTGTGGAACGCGCCGAAGGCGAAGGAGCGCAACGTCGCCATGGCCCTGTGGGCCGGAGCCCAGGCCCTGAACGCCGTCTGGATCGCCATGCGGCCCGCCAGCCGGGGCTTGCAGATCGCCGCCGCCATGTCCTCGGCCGGCATGGCCGCCGCCTTCGCCCACGAGGCCCGCAAGCTGGACGCCCGCGCCGGCAAGCTGGCCGCCCCCGTCGGCGGACAGGTCGCGGCCGCGAACATGATCGGCCGGAAGGCCCGCGACGCCGGGCAGACGCTGCACTGAAGAGTGAGCAGTGAAGAGTGAGACGTGAGTGGAGGATCCGGCCGCCGCGACAGCCGCTACTCACTGCTCACCCGTCACTCTTCACGTTTCGCCCCAGCTTGCCGTAAGCCCCGGCTTCCGTTAGGGACTGCGCCCGTTCGCGCGCGCCGCAAGGGCTGCGCCTCAACCCTTCCGAGACATCATGGCCAAGATTAACGGCAACACCATCAAGCCCGGCATGGTCCTGCAGCACAACGGCGGCCTGTGGGTCGTCACCAAGGCCAGCCACGTCAAGCCCGGCAAGGGCGGCGCCTTCGCCAACGTCGAGGCCAAGAACCTCGAGACCGGCAACAAGCTGAACGAACGCTTCCGTTCGGAAGACAAGGTCGAGCGCGTGACGCTCGAGCAGAAGGACTACTCGTACCTCTACGACGGCGGCGAGACCCTGGTCTTCATGAACGACGAGAACTACGAGCAGATCGAACTGCAGAAGGAATGGGTCGGCGAAGAGCGCATCCCCTACCTGCAGGAAGGCATGAAGGTGGTCATCGAGTCGCACGAGGACCGTCCGATCGGCCTGTCGCTGCCGGACCAGGTCACGCTGGAAGTCGTCGAGACCGAGCCGACCGTTAAGGGTCAGACCGCCTCGTCGTCCTACAAGCCGGCCGTCGCCAACAACGGCGTCCGCATCATGATCCCGCCCTATATGTCGGCCGGCGAGAAGATCGTCGTCGACACCGCGACCGGCGAATACGTCCGCCGCGCGGACTGAGCGGCTTCGCCGCGTGATTGGTGATTGGTGGTTGGTGGATGGCCGCGTCCTCGACGCCGCCCCGCTTTCATCCACTAGTCACCAGCCACCAACCACTTCACCGGCTCCATTCGGGGCCGGTTAGCGTTTGAACTTCTCCGTACCTCCGGGCCAAGAGCCTTGAAGGAGCTGCGGACCAGGAGATTCCCGATGGCCCTCGCCTCCGCCCTGCTCACCGTCATGATGGACGCGGTCCGCAAGACCGCCCGCCCGATGCTGCGCGACTTCGGGGAGGTCGCGAACCTCCAGACCTCGCGCAAGGGCCCCGGCGACTTCGTCACCGCCGCCGACATCAAGGCCGAGGAGACCCTGTTCGAGCTGCTAACCAAGGCCCGCCCGGGCTACGGCTTCCTCGGCGAGGAGCGCGGCTTCATCGAGGGCACCGACAAGTCGCACCGCTGGATCGTCGACCCGATCGACGGCACGACCAACTTCATCCACGCCATGCCGCATTTCGCGATCACGGTCGGTCTGGAGCGCTTCGCGCCGGACGGCTCGTCCGAGATCGTCGCCGCCGTGACCTATAACCCGGTCATGAACGAGATGTTCTGGGCCGAAAAGGGCAAGGGCTGCTACCTGAACGACGGCCGCATCCGCGTCGCGGGCCGCAAGGATCTGTCGGAAAGCCTGATCGGCACCGGCCTGCCCTTCATCGGCAAGGCGGGCCACGCCCAGTCGATCAAGGACATCCACGCCGTCGGCCAGCGCGTCGCGGGCATCCGTCGCCTTGGCTCGGCCGCCCTGGACTTCGCCTGGGTCGCCGCCGGCCGCTACGACGCCTTCTTCGAGCGCAATCTGCAGGCGTGGGACGTGGCCGCGGGCATCCTGCTCGTCACCGAGGCCGGCGGTCTGGTCACCACCATCGACATCGACGGCGATCCGAAAAACGGCAAGCAGGTGCTGGCCGCCAACCCGGACATCCACACCGCCCTGCGCAAGGTGCTGCAGGGGGCATAAGCCGCCGCCACCCGTCACCCGATCAGGGTCTTCGCAGCCGCGCGGGCTTCATCAGTGATGGTCGCTCCCGACAGCATCCGCGCGATCTCTTCCAACCGCTGCGTCTCGTCCAGCGTGTCGACCGTGGTGGCGGTGACGCCGCCGGTGTCCGACTTGCGGACCTTCCAGTGGGCATGGCCGCGCGCGGCGACCTGAGGGCTGTGGGTCACGACCAGCACCTGGGCGCCCTGCGACAGGCGCTGCAGGCGGGTGCCGACGGCCTCGGCCACGGCGCCGCCGACGCCCTGATCGACCTCGTCGAAGATCATCACCGGCTGGCGCTGATCCTCCCGCCCCGCCAGCGCGGCCTTCATGGCCAGGGCGAAGCGGGCCAGCTCCCCGCCCGACGCGATGGCGTCCAGCGGGCCGAAGGGGGTTCCGGCGTTGGTGGCGATCTCGAACCGCACGGTCTCGACGCCCGACGGCCCACGGCGACCGTCGGCCACCGGCTCGAAGGCGACGCGGAAGCGGGCGCGCTCCAGCTTCAGCGGGCCGAGTTCCTCCATCACCGACGCCGTCAGCCGCTCGGCGGCGGCCTCACGCGCCGACGTCAGCAGGGTCGCGGCCAGATCATAGGCCTCACGCGCGCCCGAGGCCTCGCGCTCGGCGGCGGTGATGGCGTCAGCGCCGTCCTCGATCAGCCGCAGTTGTTCGCGGTAGCGCTCGCGCAGGGTCGGCAACAGCTCGACGGAGGTGTTCAGCTTGCGGGCGGCCGCGCGCAGGGCGAACAGCCGCTCCTCGGTCTTGTCCAGGCGGCCCGGCTCGAAGTCGAAGGCGTCGGCGGCGGCGTCGACGCAGGCCAGCGCCTCCTCGGCTTCCACCAGGGTGCGGTCGATGGCCTCGGCGGCGGCGGTCAGTTTCAGCAGCAGCGGATGGTCGCCCTCGGCGCCCGACTGGGCCGCGCGGGTGCGGGCGTGCTCGACCGCGCGCAGGGCCGCCGACAGATTGCGTGACAGCTTGTCCCCGCCCAGCGAGGCGCGGGCGTCGGTCAGATCGGCCATGGCCTTCTCCGCCGCGCCCAGCAGGGCCCGCTCGCCCGCCAGCTCCGTCTCCTCGTCCGCGCGGGGATCCAGCGCATCGAGGTCGGCGAGGCTCTGGGTCAGTTCCTCGGTATGGGCGGCCGCGTCGGCGGCGGCGGCCTTCAGCTCGGCCACCTTGCGCTCGGCGGTCTTCACGGCCTCGGCGGCGCGCGCCACGCCGTCCAGCTGGGGCGACAGGCCGCCATAGGCGTCCAGCAGGGCGCGGTGGGTCTTCCAGTCCAGCAGGCCGACGGTCTCGTGCTGGCCATGCACCTCGACCAGAGCCTGACCGATTTCGCGCAGGGCGGTGACGCCGGCGGGCTGGTCGTTGACGAAGGCGCGACTGCGGCCGTCTGCGGCCACGGTGCGGCGCAGGATCAGGTCCTCGCCCGGCGTGACCTCGAAGCCCTTTTCGGCGATCAGCGCGATCAGGGCGGGATCATCGGGTGCGGTGAAGACGGCGGTGGCGCTGGCCTGTTTGGCCCCGGCCCGCACCAGCCCGGCGTCGCCGCGCGCGCCCAGCGCAAGCCCCAGCGCGTCCAGAATGATCGACTTCCCCGCCCCGGTCTCGCCGGTCAGCACGGTCAGGCCGTCCCGGACCTCGAGGTCCAGCACGTCCACCAGAACGATGTCGCGAATCGAAAGCGCGGTCAGCACGGCAGGCTCCCTTGCGGGAGGTTCAGGCCGGAAACGCGGTCAGAAATCTGGGGCAAGGCGAATCGTCTTCTCGGGCGATGCCGGAGAATGCGGAGCAACCGCCTCCCGGGACAAGACCGGGAATAGCGGAACAAATCGAAAACGTCAGCCCGGGATCAGACGACGCAGCCAGCTTTCGCGCTGGGCGGTCGGCGCGACTTCCGGAGCGGCGGCCTGTTCCGACAGCAGGGCGTAGGCTTCCGAGTACCAGACGCTGCCCGGATAGTTGTAGCCCAGCACCGAGCCGTTGCGCATGGCCTCGTCCTTCAGGCCGAGCGCGAGGTTGACCTCGACCAGACGGTACAGGGCTTCCGGCGTGTGCGAGGTGCGCTGATAGGCCGGATTGTCGATCACGGTCTTGTAGCGGTTCAGGGCGGCCAGCGGCTGGTTGGCGCGCTGGTAGTAGCGGCCGATGGCCATTTCCTTGCCGGCCAGCTGATCGTTGACCATGTCCATCTTCACCGTGGCGTCGATGGCGTATGAGGTCCCCGGATAGCGGCGGGCCACGTCGCGCAGGCCGGTCAGGGCCGCCTGGGCGTAGCCCTGGTCCCGGCCCACGTCGGTGATCTGCTCGAAATTGCAGATGGCCTTCATGTAGTAGGCGTAGGGCGCGCTCGGATTGCCCGGGAACAGGGCGATGAAGCGATCCGCCGCGGCGATCGCCTCCTGATAGTGGTTGTCCTGATAGTAGGCGTAGATCTGCATCAGGATCGCGCGGCGCGACCATTCCGAATACGGGTGCTGGCGCTCGACTTCCTGGAAATAGTCGATCGCGTCGCTCCACCGGCGCGACTGGATGCGCTGGTAGCCGGTATTGTAAAGCTGCTCGACCGGCCGTTCCTCATAGGCCAGCCGCGGACGGCGCGCGCCGCTGTTGCAGGCGGTGACGGTCAGGGCCGAAACGGCGACGGCCGCCAGAACAAGGCCGGAGCGGAACTTCGAAACGGACAAGGACGACCTCAAGTATGCATGCCGACGGAGCGCCGTCCGACGGCGCCCCCGGAAACGAGACGCGATCTCTACACCAGTGAACATCACAGCGCCAATGCGCGAAGAAGGGCCAAAAAAGCACCGATCGCGACTTGTGACCCCGGCATCCCCTGATATGTAGCGCGCCAGCGCCACGGCCGACATGCAGCCGGGCGATGACGGCGAAAGGATGACCGGACATGAAGCTGCTCTCTGGCAACTCGAACCGGACCCTCGCGGCCGCAATCGCGGGCCACCTGGACATGCCCCTGACCAAGGCCCAGGTGAAGCGCTTCGCCGACAATGAGGTCTTTGCGATGATTGAGGAGAACGTCCGCGGCGAGGACGTATTCATCATCCAGTCGACCAGCTATCCGGCCAACGACAACCTGATGGAAATGCTGATCATGACCGACGCGCTGGTGCGCGCCTCGGCCAAGCGCATCACGGCCGTCGTCCCCTATTTCGGCTACGCCCGGCAGGACCGGAAGACGGACGGTCGGACCCCGATCTCGGCCAAGCTGGTCGCCAACCTGATCACCCGCGCCGGCGCCGACCGGGTCCTGACCATGGACCTGCACGCCGGCCAGATTCAGGGCTTCTTCGACATCCCGACGGACAATCTGGTGGCCACGCCGGTGCTGGCGCGGGACATCAAGGAAAACTATCCGCGAGGCGACGACCTGATGATCGTCTCGCCGGACGTCGGCGGCGTGGTCCGCGCCCGGACCCTGGCCAGCCGGCTGAACGCCGACCTGGCCATCGTCGACAAGCGTCGTCCCAAGGCGGGCGAGAGCGAGGTCATGAACATCATCGGCGACGTCGAGGGGCGGCGCTGCATCCTGTTCGACGACATCGTCGATTCGGGCGGCACCCTGGTCAACGCGGCCAAGGCCCTGATCGAGAAGGGCGCGACCGAGGTTTCGGCCTACATCAGCCACGGCGTCCTGTCGGGCCCGGCGGTCCAGCGTGTCAGCGACGGCCCTCTGAAGGAGCTGGTGATCACCGACTCGATCGAGCAGCCCGAGGCCGTGCTCGGCTGCTCCAAGATCCGCCGGGTCTCGGTCGCCCCGCTGATCGGCGAGGCCATCCGGCGCATCGCCAACGAGGAATCGGTTTCCAAACTCTTTGACTGATCGGGGACCGCCCGAGGGAACGTCCTTGGTCCGGCCTCATTAGGCCCTGAAGATTCGGCGCGGGGCGTCGAGACCGAAGGAGACCTGATGATTTCGGCCCACCGAAGCCGCGGCCTTGCCGCGACCGCTCTCGCCGTCGCCGCCCTGCTGGCCGGCTGCGCCTCGCAATCCGCGGCCGAGAAGGCCGCCGAGGCCGAGGCCGCCCGCATCGCCGCCGAGATCGCCGCGCGGACACCGCCGCCGATGGGGCTGAACGCGGACGTCGTCGAGGCGGCCTCCATCTATGTCGCCTTCAGCCGGGACATGGCCGCGATCGAGGGCGGGTTCGGCACGCCCGAGGAAATCCAGGCCGCCCTGCGCCGCGGCGCCGCCTACGAGCCGGTCCAGCTGTCACGCGGGCTGGTGGCCTATGCGGCCGTCGTCGCCCTGCAGTCGCCCGAGTTCGTCCAGGGCGTGCGCCAGTATGCGAACGACCGGGACACCCGCCGCCGGCTGGCCGACAACATCGTCGCCGACCCGCGCTGGGCCTCCCATCTTCCGGGCGCCGACGCCGCGGCGGGCCTCATTATTTCCACGCTGCGGGTCGACATCGACGCGCTGAACGCCGCCGCCGGCCGCATCGAGAACGACGCCTATGCGGTGCAGGGCGACGCCAGACGCAGCTGGGCGATCCGGCCGGTCGCGGACCGGGAGGGTCGGCTGGCCGACGCCAAGGCGCGATCGGCGCTGCCGATGTCGCCCTCTGCTCCCGACGCTGCCCGCCTGCTGGCCGCGGCGGGCAGCGGCACGGGCCTCGGCCTTTCGGGCGACCGGCTCCGCACCCCGCCCTACCCGCCTGCCGTCGTCCAGGCGCTCGCGATCGCGGCGCTGGCGGCGCTCGGCGAGGCGGATGACAGCGCCCGCACCGCCGCCCTGCAGAATGACCCCGTCAGCCAGACCTGCCTGACCGAGTCGAAGCTGAACCTCTTCCAGTGCCTCGCCGCCTCGCGTCCGAACTATGAGGACGTCTTCTGCATCGGCCGTCATGTCGTGCGGGACATCGCCACCTGCACCCGCGGAGCCGCCCAGCCCGCGCCGACCGTCACCGTCTCCCCGGTCCGCGCCGCGCCGCCCCGCATCGCCGTCGCCCCGGGCGGACTGGACGCCCCCGCGCCACAGCCCTCTCCGCCGCCCGGAGCAACGCCGGAAACGCCGCCGACGCGGTGACTCAACCGCTGGCCGAACCCCGGTCTCCGCGCGGGAGAATCATCACCTTGTGATCCCGAACCTGAGGCAACGCTTGGATTAACGCTCGGAGAACCCTTTTCTCCGCGATATAGAACGCAGTCTGTGGTCGCGCCCCGCCGGAGGGCGCAGAGGGTCGGGGTTTTGTAATGTTCCAGGGTCAAATGCGCCGCGGACTCGCGCTCGCCGCCGTCGCCGCCGCCGCCGTTCTCGCCGGTTGCGCCACCGATGAACCCGCCGCCCCGCCGCCCGAACCCGCGCCGCCGCCGCCGCCGCCCGCCGTGTCGATGAACGAGGGTGTGGCCCAGGCCGCGGCCATCTATGTCGCCTTCATGCGCGACGTCGGCACCATTCCGCCCGGCGGCTTCACCGACGCCGAGTCCATCCAGGCCGCCATTCGCAAGGGCGCGGCCTATGAGCCCGCCCAGCTGTCGCGCGGCATGATCGCCTACGGCTCCATCCTGGCCCTGCAGTCGCCGGAGTTCGTCCGGGGCGTCCGCACCTATGCCGTCGACCCCGCGGTCCGGCAGGAGATGATCGCCCGCATCATCGCCGACCCGGCCGTCGCCGCGACCCTGCCGGGCGCCGAGGAGGCCGCCGGCCTGATCGTCGAGACCCTCGGCCGGGACGCCGCCGCCATGCGGTTGATCGCCGAGGGCGTCGAGGGCGACGCCTACACCATCCAGGAACGCCGCGACCCCCGCCGCCGCTGGGCGGTGACGCCCATCCGGGATCGCGAAGGCCGCCTGCAGGGCGCCAAGACCCTGTCCGCCGCCGAAATGCTGCCCTCGGCCGACGAATCGGCCCGCCTGTTCGCCGCCGCCCATGCCGGGACGGGGCTGGAGCTGGGTGCGGGCCGCTCGGGCCCGCCCTACACCCCGGCGGTGACCCGGTCCCTGGCCCTGGCCGCCCTGGCCGCGCTCGGCGCCGGCGGCGAGGACTTCCGCGCCAATACCGAGGCGATGACCGTGGACCAGAACAGCGAGTTCTGCCTGAACATGTCCAAGCTGATGCTCTTCCAGTGCCTGGCCGCCTCGCGCCCCAGCTACGAGGACATGTTCTGCGTCGGCCGCCACATCGCGCGCGACCTGTCGACCTGCACCGCCCAGAACATCACCCCGCCTTCGGTCGAGGCGGCGCCGACCGCCCTGGTCGAGGGCGAGGCTCCGGTCGCGGCCGGGGCGACGGCCGTCGCCCAGACCACGACGACCAGCCTGAACACCGGCGGCTGACGGCAAAGAGTCGAGAGCGGTTGCGTCACCCGGCGCTTGCGTGTAATAGCCCCCGCTCCTGATTTCGAGGGTTCACACCCCCGCCGCGCAGGCCACGGTTGGCGCGGCGTTTCCGTTGTTATTTGAGGCGAGCCAGATGGCCGAGATCATTCTGAACGTGGACGTCCGCGACGGCGTCGGCACCGGCGGCGCCCGCGCCGCCCGTCGCGCCGGCATGGTGCCGGGCGTGCTGTACGGCGGCGACAAGGCCCCCGTCGCCATCTCGGTGAACGAGAAGGACTTCCGCAAGTCGCTCTACACCGGCAAGCTGCTGGGCCACCTGGTGACCCTGAAGTACGGTGACGAGACCCAGCCGGTCATCGCCCGTGACGTGCAGTTCGACCCGGTGTCGGACCGTCCGCTGCACTTCGACCTGATGCGCGTCGACGAGAAGCAGACCGTCAAGATCGAGGTGCCGGTGCACTTCATCAACGAAGACAAGTGCCAGGCCTTCCGTCAGGGCGGTTCGCTGGAAATCGTCCGCCACTCGGTCGAAATCGCCGTTCGCGCCGACCACATCCCGGAAGACCTGGTGGTCGACCTGGCCGGTCACAAGCTGGGCGACACCATCCGCTTCTCGGACATCAAGGTCCCGAAGGGCGTCGAGCCGACCATCACCGACCGTGACTTCGTGATCGCCTCGATCAAGACGTCGTCGGCCGCCATCTCGGCCGCCGCTGACGAAGCCCACGACGCTGAGGTCGCCGCCGAGGCTGAAGCCGCCGAAGTGCCGGCGACCGAGCAATCGGACGAGTCGGCCGAAGGCTGATCCTTCCGATCCAAGGTTCGTGAAACGGCCCCTTCCGGCGACGGACGGGGCCGTTTTCATATCCGGAGCACGCCATGATCATCGTCGCCGGCCTGGGCAATCCGGGCGCCAAATACGAAAAGAACCGCCACAACATCGGCTTCATGGCGGTCGATGAGATCGCGCGGCGCTGGAATTTCGGCCCGGAGCGGGCGAAATTCCAGTCGGTCATCCGCGAGGGCGAGGTCGCCACCGCCGGCGGCGCGGTGAAGGTGCTCCTGATGAAGCCCCAGACCTATATGAACGAGAGCGGCCGGGCGGTCGGCGAGGCGGCGCGCTTCTACAAGATCAGGCCGTCCGAAGTGATCGTCTTCCACGACGAGATCGACCTGGCCCCCGGGCGCTTCCGCATGAAGACCGGCGGCGGCGCGGCGGGGCAGAACGGCGTGCGCAGCCTGATCAGCCATCTGGGCGCCGACTTCCGCCGCGCCCGCATGGGCGTGGGCCACCCCGGCGAAAGCCACCTGGTCATGCCCCATGTGCTGGGTGACTTCGCCAAGGCCGATCAGGCCTGGCTGCAGGCCCTGCTCGACGCCTGCGCCGACGCCCTGCCCTTCGCCCTCGCCGGCGACGACGAGCGCTACCAGGGCGAGGTCATGCGCCTGGCCCCGGCCCCCAAGTTCAGTCCCAGGCAGCAGGCCGCCCGCGGCGAGGGCTAGTCCTCGACCCTCGCTCTGAACCGCAGGCTGGCCGAGCTGTTTGCCGGCACGTGAAGTCGCCACGCGGTCTCGCCGGAGGGCGTCACGATACGGCGCCGGCTCTCGGCGGTGACCCGGAACCCGCGGCGCGCGGACCAGTTCGGAAGAAGCTCGATGTCGATCGGCCAGGACTTGTCATTGGTCACCGTGGCCACAACCGTGGCCTCCTTCATGAAGACCGCGCCGGATCGCCACTCCCGCTCATCCCGCAGGACGTAGGCGATGTGAACGCCCATGGCCTCTCCGAACTCCAGTTCCAGGGGCGCGCCGTCCGCCCGATCCCTGAAGCGGCTCTGGCCGGTGAGCACCGTCGCCCCGTCCTGCGTCTCCATCAGGCTGAAGCCGCCCCCGGGCATGGGAACGCCCAGCCCCTGATCGCCCGAGTTCCGCATCCGGACCAAAAGCACGGCCGCGGGCGGTTCCTCCTCATCGACCTCATCCATCGGCAGGACAGCGGTGTAGGTCCGCTCGAACCGCACGTCCGGTTGATCAAGGAACCGCACCTGTTTGGCCTGGTGCGGGTTCACATCGGTCGGCTCGGGCAGGCTGTAGATCTTGTAGTCGCCCAGATTGGCCAGCGCCGCCCGGATGCGGCTTCCCGTGACGACGATTTCGTCGAACTCGCTGTCCACCACGCTGTTGGACATCCCCGGGATCGTCGCGAGGTAGTCGACAACGGGCGTTCTCACCTGCAGGCGCGGCGGACCGGACAACGGACCGTGTGTTGTCCGGTCCATGGGCCAGCAGCCGTCGTGCCGAGTGCGGATAAGGGGTTCGACCGGTTCGCTGTCATCCTCCCGGTTCAGGTTTCCCGCGACGACGTGCACGGGCGCATCAGTGAACCGTGAGCCGCCGAAATTCATCAGCGTGATCCAGCCTTCAATCGCCATGCTGCGTCCGTCCGGCGTGACCCGGGCCACATAGTCGGCCGACCACTGCAGCCCTCGCGCCAGATAGGCCAGGTGAACCGTCTGCCGTCCCCCGTCCGGCGACCGCACGCGCACCGAAAGGGTCGGCGCCTCGCCCAGCCCCTCGGGCACGCGGTCAAAGATCAACCTTCGGGTCAGCCCCTGGCAGGACAGGGCCTCGATGCGGCCGTCGATCTCCAGCACCGGACCGTCCGCCCCGGACCGGACGATAGCGGTCCGCAGGACCTCGGTTCCGGTCTCGCGGTTGGTCTGCGCCACCCTGATGGTTTCGCCGATGGCGTGCTGCAGCAGACCGCCCGGGCTGAGCAGCTCAAAGTCCGTATTCCGCTCCAGGACCTGCCCCCGCAAACCGTCGATGGACGCGGTCTCGGGGACGATTCCTGCGGCCAGCCCCTCGAAGCGCAGGACCGTTTCTCCCGCGGGGACGTCCACCTCACGGGTCTCGATGATCAGCGCCAGCCCCTGGTAGAGGGCGGTTTCAGGATCCCGCTCGCGCAGCTGCTCGAACTGTTCGGAGGTATCGATCGCCTGGTCCCGGTAGATCACCACGGTCGTCCGGTCCGCGCGCACGGACACGCCCTCGACCTGCGCCAGCGCGGGCTGGGACAGGGCAGACAGCACCGCAGCGACCATCAGCGGCCGCATGCCCTCAGTTCCCGGTCAGGACGGTGGCCGTCAGGACCGTCTCCCCATTGGCGGGGACCGCCACGCTCCAGACCGCGACCCGCCCCCGAACGGTTCCGTCGATGGACTGGGCCGAGAGTTCCGTCACCGGCCCGAGGCCGCCCTGCCGGACCTCGACCGTCACCGGTTCGGAGCGGGCGTTCCGCACCGTATACTCCATCGTGTAGCGGGTCTGGGCGGTCAGGCCTCGCCGTCGCTGGACGGTTTCCTCCGACACGATCCGGGGCTGGACCGAGACATCGAACGCCTCGCCCGTCCGGATGACGATGTCCGATCCTGCGGGAGTATGGCCGATCCGGTTCTCGCCGATGAATCGCGGCTCGCCGGCGGTGTCGTCCATGTAGACCCGGACAATACCGGCCGGCAGCGGCCGGGCCGGGCCGTCCGGACCCGCGCCGTTGGAGAAGACGATCGCCACCGCGGCCGCACGCGGGTCGCCCGCTGTCTCGGGGCTGTCGGACCCGTAGATGTAGCGCTTGGCCGCCGGTGCATCGGTGAGGGCAAGCAACCCCACCTGCTTCGTCTGGTTGTTGGCCACCGTCACCGGCTCGGGCAGCGGATAGACATAGACATCGGCCAGGCCGCGGGCGGCGCCCGGCTGGGTCCCGGAACCGCGAGGCGGAGCCGGCGGAGCATAACCGCCGCCGCGCGGATCGTACGGCGCGTTCAGCACCGACACATCGCCCGCCACCACCCGTGTCCGCGCATCGGTGAAGGTCACGCCGGACTGGTTCGTCAACGTCACCCACCCCGTCAGGTCCAGCGTCCCGGCCCTCTCGTCGTAGCGGGCCACATAGTCCGCCTTCCACGCCAGCCCGGTGGTCAGATAGTTCAGGGTCACGTCGCGCCGGCCCGCGCCCTCGGCGTCCAGGGTCACGCTCAGGGTCGGACGGGGGCGCAGGTTGGACGGCACCTCGTCGAAGATCACCCGGGTGGGCACGCCGTCGTCGCGCAGCACCTCGATCCGGCCGTCGACCTCCAGCACCACGCCCTCGTTCGCCGCCAGCACCCGCGCGCGCTCCGCCTGCTGGGCGCCGGTGCCGGGGTTGGTGCGCACGATGCCGATCTCGCCGCCGACAGCGGCCTGCATCAGGCGATCCGGCGTCAGCAGGTCATAGTCGAAATTCTGCTCGACCACCGACAGGCCGCGCCCGGACAGGCCCACCGTCTCGGGGCGGATGCTGGCGGAGACGCCCGGGAACTCGCGCCGCGACCGACCCGCCGGAATATCGAGACTGCGGGTGTCCTCCACCAGGGCGACGTTCTGGTTATAGACGGTCAGGGACACCGCATCCGGACCGCCGGTTCCGTCCTGCGCCTGTTGTGCGGCGACGGTGGACGCGGCCGCCAGAACGGCCATCGCGGCCCCGGCCATCAGGCCGAATCGAACGGTGCGACAAACAGACATTCGGATACTCTCCCGGTTGCACATCAAGGCTGGCACGCGCCTCGCGACCTGTCGAGTTGAGGCGTGACCGCACGCCCCCTTCCGAACCTGACGGTTAGTCGCTAAAGCGCCACCGTGACCCGTCCGCAGACAGAGTCCTGGTCGATCTGGCGTGCGCTGGCCCTCATGGCCGCGACGTTCGCCATCGTGCTCGGAACCCTGCTGCCCTACGCCGCCATGGCCTCTGCCGGGCCGGGCCGGATGCTGGTGCTGTGTTCCGCCGAGGGCCCGCAGACCATCAGCGTCGACGCCGATGGCAAGCCGGACCGCAGCGTTCCGCCCCCTCGATGCGCCGCCTGCGTCATGGCCCCGGCCGCCGTCCTGCCGAACCCGCCGGTCGCCCAGCCTTGCGCCGCGCCGACCGTCACCCCGGCCTCGACCTTCACCGCCCTGATCGCCGGCCCGCCGCCGCCCGCGCGCGC
>NZ_JBLYQK010000042.1:0-17329 GCF_048799765.1 Brevundimonas sediminis | reverse complement strand
CCCGACACGCGCGGCGACCAGAGCCGCCCGGACAGCGGCGGCCGCGACCGGGATCGCGGTCGGCCGGACTCCGGTCGGGACCGGGACCGGGACCGGGACACGCCGCGCAGCGGCGGCTCGTATCAGGATCGTCCGGGCGGCCGCCCGGATGACCGTGGCGGCCGTTCCGATGACCGTCGCGACCGCGACCGGAGCGACCGGGACCGGGGCCAGGGTCGCGACCGGGATCGTGATCGGGACCGGCCCGGCGGTCGCCAGGGCGGCGGCTGGGACCGTCAGCACGAGCGCGATCGCACCCGCGACGACTTCCGTCGCCGGTTCAACGGCGACCAGTGGCGCCGTGACTGGAACCGCAGTCACGGTCGGGACTGGTGGCGCAACGACCGCCGGTTCCGCGATTACCGCGGCGTCCGTATCGGGTTCTATTTCGCGCCGGGCTACGGCTACTACAGCGTCCCCCGGACCTACTGGAACCAGCGCTGGTACGTCGGCGACTATCTGCCGTCGATCTTCTGGCGCTACCGGCTGAACGACTGGCGGACCTACGGGCTGGGCTATCCGCCTGTGGGAACCCGGTGGGTGCTCGTCGACAACCACATCTATCTGATCGACGAGTATGACGGCTATATCCTGGACGTCATCTACGACGCCTGGTCCTGGTAAGGACCTGAGCACGGCGGCGCCGGCGGCTTTCAAGCCGCCGGCGTTTGCGTCGGGCGGGTGATCGGTGACCGGTGTCGCCGCTTCACGGTGCACGGAAGCGCGCCCCGGACCGCGCCGTCCCACGCCGCCGGCCAGTGACCGGCCACCAGTCGCCTTCCGACCCGGCGCCGACGGTCCGTGTTCCGGCAAACTGTCACGCGCCGGCGGTTGCAGCGAACCCCGCGCCGCGTCAGAACCGGTGCATGAGCGATACGGCGATCACCGACTCCACAACCGGCGAAGAGGTCCCGTCCTCGCGCGCGCCGCAGCTGCAGCTTTCCGAAGAGCTGATGGCCTCGCCGACGCGCTTCTTCAATCGCGAGGCCTCATGGCTGGCCTTCAACGGACGGGTCCTGGAAGAGGCCGCCAATCCGGCGCACCCCCTTCTTGAGCGCCTGCGCTTCCTGTCCATCTCGGCCAATAACCTCGACGAGTTCTTCATGACCCGCGTGGCCGGCCTGAAAGGCCAGGTGCGCGAGCGGGTGCGCGTCGTGTCTCCCGACGGGCTGACCCCGGCCGAGGCGCTGGAACAGGTCAATGCCGCCGCCGGCGTCCTGATGACCGAGCAGCAGCGCCGCTGGCGCAAGCTTCGCCGGGAGCTGTCGGCCGCCGGGATCGAGGTGGTCGACGCCGCCCGGATCACCAAGACCGAGCGGGAACGACTGGAGCCGGAGTTCCTGAACCAGCTGTTCGCCGTCCTGACGCCGATGGCGATCGATCCGGCGCACCCCTTCCCCTTCCTGCCCAATCTCGGCTTCTCGCTGGCCCTGAAGCTGCGCCGCAAGTCCGACCGCCGGACCCTCTACGCCCTCGTGCCTGTGCCGACGCAGGTGAAGCGCTTCTGGCCGCTGGCCACCGACGGGCGGTCCACGCCGGGGCGCCAGCGCTTCGTGACGCTGGAGAGCCTGCTGATGCTCTTCATCGACCACCTCTTCCCGGGGTGCGAGGTGCTGGAGCGTGGCGTCTTCCGCCTGATCCGCGACAGCGACATCGAGATCGAGGAAGAGGCCGAGGACCTCGTCATGGAGTTCGAGGAGGCGCTGAAGCAGCGGCGCCTGGGCTCGGTGGTGCGCATCAAGATCGAGGCGTCCATGCCGGACGACCTGCGCACCTTCATCACCGATGAGCTGAACGCTGCACCGCAGGACACCGTCCTCGTCGACGGCATGCTGGGGCTGGCCCAGGTGTCCGAGCTGATCCCCGGCGGACATCCGGACCTGAAGTTCAAGGGCTATGAGCCGCGCTATCCCGAGCGGGTCCGCGACAACGGGGGCGACATCTTCGCCGCCGTCCGCGAGAAGGACATGCTGATCCACCATCCGTTCGAGAGCTTCGACGTGGTGGTCCAGTTCCTGCGGCAGGCGGCGCGGGACCCGAATGTGCTGGCGATCAAGCAGACGCTGTATCGCACCTCGCGCGACAGCCCGATCGTCGCCGCCCTGATCGAGGCGGCCGAGAACGGAAAGAACGTCACCGCCCTGGTCGAGTTGAAGGCGCGTTTCGACGAGGAAGCCAACCTGAAATGGGCCCGCGCCATGGAGCGCGCCGGGGTCCACGTCGTCTTCGGCTTCGTCGAGTACAAGACCCACGCCAAGGTCAGCGTCGTGGTCCGCCGCGAGGGCGACGGCCTGCGCACCTACTGCCACTTCGGCACCGGCAACTACCATCCGGTCACGGCCAAGGTTTATACGGACCTGAGCCTGTTCAGCTGCGACCCCATGCTGGCCCGGGACGCCTCACGGGTGTTCAACTACATCACCGGCTACGCCCAGCCGGACGAGCTGGAGGCGCTGGTCGTTTCTCCGCTCAACATGAAGAAGACCCTCATCGACCTGATCTCGAAGGAGATGTCGGCGGCGGCCATGGGCAAGCCGGCGGCGATCTGGGCCAAGATGAACGCCCTGGTCGATCCGGAAATCATCGACGCCCTCTACCGCGCCAGCCAGTGGGGCGTGCGCATTGAACTGGTCATCCGCGGCATCTGCTGCCTGCGTCC
The DNA here is from genome assembly GCF_048799765.1 of Brevundimonas sediminis. Classification (NCBI taxonomy): domain Bacteria; kingdom Pseudomonadati; phylum Pseudomonadota; class Alphaproteobacteria; order Caulobacterales; family Caulobacteraceae; genus Brevundimonas; species Brevundimonas sediminis. Next base: position 14,631 of record NZ_JBLYQK010000042.1, on the reverse strand, counting down.
CGGCGTCGAGGGGCTCAGCGAGAACATCCGGGTCAAGTCGATCGTCGGCCGTTTCCTCGAGCACAGCCGCGTCGTGGCCTTCGCCAACGGTCGCGACCTTCCCAACGACAAGGCGAAGGTCTTCATCTCGTCCGCCGACTGGATGCCGCGCAATCTGGACCGCCGGGTCGAGCTGATGACCCCGGTGCGCAACGCCACCGTCCACGACCAGGTGCTGGACCAGATCATGGTCGCCAACCTCAAGGATGACGCCCAGAGCTGGACGCTGGCCGCCGACGGCACCTATATCCGCGTCACTCCGGTCGATCCCGAGCGGCCCTTCTCGGCGCACAAATACTTCATGACCAACCCCAGTCTTTCGGGCCGCGGCCGCAAGGTGAAGACCCTGCCCGCCCACCTCAGCTACGACCGCCCCGAGCGGAAGAAGCGTTGATGCCCGAAGCCCTGCTGTCCGCGATCGGCGAGCCCCGCGACATCGCAGCCATCGACATCGGCTCCAACTCGGTGCGTCTGGTCCTGTACCGGCTGGAAGGTCGGGCGATCTGGACCGTGTTCAACGAGAAGGTCCTGGCCGGTCTCGGGCGCGACCTGTCCGCCACCGGCAACCTGTCGGTCGAGGGCGCGGCCCAGGCCCTGATCGCCCTGAAGCGGTTTGCCGCCGTGATCGACGGGGTGAAGCCCGCCCACACCTTCGTGGCCGCCACCGCCGCCGTGCGTGAAGCCGCCGACGGCCAGGCCTTCTGCGACACCGTCGCCGCCGAAACCGGCCTGAAGATCCGGGTTCTGTCCGGCGAGGAAGAGGCCCGATACGCCGCCTTCGGCGTTCTGGCCGGCATCCCCGACGCGCGCGGCGTCGCGGCCGACCTCGGCGGCTCCAGTCTGGAGCTGGTCCGTCTGGGCGACGGGACGGTCGAACGCGGGATCACCCTGCCCCTGGGCCCCTTCGCCCTGGTCGATCCCAAGGGGTTCGATCCGGATCGGCAGCGCGCGGCCATCGTCAAGCGGCTCAAGCCGGCCGCCGACTTCAGCGCCGACACCCTGTACGCCGTCGGGGGCGCCTGGCGGACCCTGGCCCAGGTGCACATGGACATCAGCGACTACCCGCTGCACATCGTCCACCAGTACCGGCTGACCGCCGCGGAGGCGCGGGAGACCGCCCGCTTCCTGTCGCGTCAGTCCCGCGCCTCGCTGGAGAAATGGCCGGGCCTGTCGAAGAAACGGGCCGAGACCCTGCCGCACGCGGCCCTCGTGCTGGACGGATTGATCGATCGGCTGGGCCTCAAATCCATCGTCCTGTCGGCCTGGGGCGTGCGCGAGGGTCTGTTGTACGAGGCGCTCGACGCGGCGACGGCGGCGGACGATCCTCTGCTGGCGGGCTCTTCCGCCCTCGGCGCCCGGCAGGGCATCTCGCCGACCCTGCCCGCCGCGCTCCGCGCCTGGATCGACCCCTTGCTGGGCGGAATCCCGCCCGCCTTCTCCAGGGAACGGGACGCCGCCCTCGCCGACGCCGCCTGCCGCCTGGCGGACCTCGGGGCCCGACTGCATCCTGATCACCGCGTCGAGCTGGCTTTCGACCAGGTCCTGCGCGCGCCCGTGCCCGGCCAGACCCACGCCGAGCGCGCCTGGCTGGCCTGCGCCGTGAACGCCCGCTACGGCGGCCCCACGGCGACGCCCGAGCCCGCCACCGTCAGCCGCCTCCTCAGCGAGGAACAGCGCCAGGCCGCCCGCGCCGTCGGCCTGGCGATTCGTCTGGCCTGCGACCTGTCCGGTCGTTCGCCCCAGTTGCTGATCAACGCCCGCGCCACGATGCAGGACGACGCCCTGCTGCTGACCGCCGCGCCCGGCTACGCCGATGTGCTTCTGGGTGAGCAGACCCGTCGGCGGGGCAAGGCCTTGGCCGAGGTCATGGGGCTGAAACTGCAGATCGAGGGCCGGGACTAGGGCCTGGTCAGTCGCCCATCCACCAGCGCAGGCGCACCGCCTGCGCCGGAGCGTCACCCACCTTCAGCGACCCGGTCAGCACCGCGCCCTCGTCGCCGAGGTTACGGCGCGCGGTGGCCAGCGCCCCCTGATCCAGCCGTCCGTTGAACTTCACCACGCCCAGCTCGGGCGAGCGGCCCTCGAAGGCGATCTCGGCGTCGTTGACGCTGTAGCGGGTCGGCAGCACCCGGACGGTGACGCTGTGCGCCTCGCCGATCTCGCTGGAGACCGTCGGGCTGGACGTGTCGTCGAACTGCAGCATCACGGGCGCGAAGGTCCCGCTCCCCTGCCCCGCCGCCCAGCTCTCGAACTCCGCGGCCTGTCCGACGAAGACGTGGTCGAACGACCACTTGCCCACCCGCGCCGGCTCCATCGGCAGATAGTAGCCCGACACATCGCCCGAGGCGGTGTGGATGAAGGCCGTCGCCGGCGGGGCGGATGTGGTCCGGGACCCGCTGTCGCACGAGACCAGGGTCAGGGCGACGGCCGTCAGGATCAGGCGCTTGCGCATCGGGTCGGATCGCTACCGGTCCAGCGCCCGGTCCAGCGCCCGGAACGAGGCGATCGACAGGGCGGTCGCGCTGGTGAACACCGACGGCGTGATCCGCTCGAAATCATCCGACGGGCGGTGATAGTCCGGGTGATAGTTCACACCCAGGTACAGGAAGGGCACCTGGGCCCGGTAGAAGGCGCCGTGATCCGAGGCCTCGACCCAGTTGTCCTCGCCGGTGTCCTCGGGGGTGTCCTTGCCGAACGCCAGGGCGACCGCGCCGTCGGCCGGAATGCCCTCGAGGATCGGCCGGAACTGCGGGTTCTGATAGGTGCCCGTGACCCACAGCTTGCCGTCGGTTTCGGCGCGCGCGGTCATGTCGAAATTCAGGTTCATCGCGATCGAGGCCAGCGGCACCGGCGGCGCCTCGACGAAATGCTTGGCGCCCAGCAGCCCGCGCTCCTCGCCGTCCAGCGCCACGAAGATCACGCTGTGCTCCGGCGCCTGCCGCTTCAGCTCGGCGGCGAGCGCCAGCATGGTGGCCACGCCCGAGGCGTTGTCGTCCGCGCCGTTGAAGATCTGGCCGTCGTTGGTGCCGACATGGTCATAGTGGGCCGTCACGACGATGTATTTGTCCGGGACCCGGGTCCCGCGCAGGACGCCGATGACATTGACGCCATTGAAGGTGCGCGGCCCCTGACGGGTCCGGCCGGTCGCTTCCCAGGGCTGCAGCCGGCCCATCATGGGCGCCGCGACGCCCAGCGCCTCGAACCGCCCGACAATGTAGTTGCGGGCCATCTCGCCGCCCGCCGAACCGGTGTCGCGTCCGGCCATTTCGTCCGAGGCCAGGATGCGCACGTCTTCCAGAAGCTGGGCCTGGAAGGCCGGCGCGACCGGCTCGGGCGGCGTCGCCGGACCGGTGGAGGCGCAGGCGGCGAGCAGCAGGCTCGCGGCGGCGCAGGACAGGAACAGACGGTTGAAGCGGGCCAATGGATTCTCCTGGAGCTGAGCGGAAGCTAGCGATCCTCGACGACGACGTCAGATTAACTTCCTGTCATCGGACCGCGACGGCCGCCGCCGGAATGCTAGAACGACGCATCGATTCCGGAGCGCCCCATGCCTGACCTGTCCGTCGACCAGCTGAGCGAGAGCGACGCCCGCGCCGAGCTGGACCGCCTGACCGCCGAGCTGGCGCGCCATGACGCCCTGTATCACGCCGAGGACGCCCCGGAGATCAGCGACGCCGACTACGACGCCCTCAAGCGGCGCGCGCTGGAGATCGAGGATCGCTTCCCCGATCTGACCACCGCCTCATCGCCCTCGCAGGTCGTCGGCGGGCCGGTCTCCAGCCAGTTCGCCGAGGTCCGCCACGGCGTCCCCATGCTGTCGCTGGACAACGCCTTCTCCCCGGAGGAGGTCACGGACTTCGAGGCGCGCATCCGGCGTTTCCTCAAGCTCCCCGTGAATGAGCACATCGCCTTCGTCGCCGAGCCGAAGATCGACGGCCTCAGCGCCAGCCTGCGCTATGAGCGCGGCAAGCTGGTGCGCGGCGCCACGCGCGGCGACGGCAAGACCGGCGAGGATGTCACCGCCAATCTGAAGACCATCGCCGACATCCCGCAAACCCTGTCCGGCTCGGGCTGGCCCGACGTCATCGAGGTGCGCGGCGAGGTCTATGCGCCCAACGCCGAGTTCGACGCCTTCAACGCCGCCGCGGAGGCCGAAGGCCAGCGCACCTACGCCAATCCCCGCAATTTCGCCGCCGGCTCGCTGCGTCAGAAAGACCCGACGGTCACCGCCCAACGGCCCCTGCGCTTCTTCGCCTACGCCTGGGGTGAAAAATCCGCCGACTTCGCCGACACCCAGAGCCATGCCCTAGAGGCGCTCGGCGCGTGGGGCTTCAAGGTCAACCCGCGCTCGGCCCGGGTCGAGGACGCCGCCGGGCTGATCGCCCTCTATGACGGCCTCCAGACCGATCGGGCGACGCTCGGCTATGACATCGACGGCGTGGTCTACAAGGTCGACCGGCTGGACTGGCAGGAGCGCCTCGGCTTCATCGCCCGCACCCCGCGCTGGGCCATCGCCCACAAATTCCCGGCCCAGCAGGCCCAGACCGTCCTCGAAGGCATCGACATCCAGGTCGGCCGCACCGGCTCCCTGACCCCCGTCGCCCGCCTGCACCCGGTCACGGTCGGCGGCGTGGTGGTCCGCAACGCCACCCTGCACAATGAGGACGAGATCGCCCGCAAGGACGTGCGCATCGGCGACACCGTCGTCCTGCAGCGCGCCGGCGACGTCATCCCCCAGATCGTCAGCGTGGTGCCGGATAAACGCCCGGCGGGCGCGGCGCCCTATGTCTTCCCCACCCACTGCCCCGTTTGCGGCTCCGAGGCCGAGCGGCCCGAGGGCGAGGTCCGTCGCCGTTGCACCGGCGGCCTGATCTGCGACGCCCAGCTGGTCGAGCGGTTGAAGCATTTCGTCGGCCGCCGCGCCTTCGACATCGAGGGGCTGGGTGAGAAGCAACTGATCGCCTTCCACGAACGCGGCTGGCTGCACCAGCCCGCCGACATCTTCCGCCTCGCGCGCGACGAGGAGAAGCTGGCCGCCCTGCGCGCCGAGGACGGCTATGGCGAGACCAGCGTCCGCAATCTGGTCGAGGGTATCGACGCCCGCCGCCACATCGCCCTGGACCGGTTGATCTTCGCTCTCGGCATCCGCGACATCGGCGAGCAGACCTCCATCCTGCTGGCCCGCCATTTCGGGTCGTGGCGCGCCTTCCACGCCGCCTGCCTCGAGGCCTCGCAGGGCATTCCCTCCGACGAGTGGACCCGGCTGGCCGAAGGCCACGGCGTCTCCGAACGCACCCTCTCGGTCCTCGCCGCCGCCACGCCGCCCGCCGAAGATCCCTGGCCCGAGGCTCCGCTGGACCAGAAGCTGTCCCTCGCCTTCCCCGGCGTCGCCGCCCCCGCCCGGCGCGCTCTCGCCCTGCTCGCGCCGGACTGGCCCGCCATCGTCCGTCTGGCCGCCATTGCACGCGAGGAAGGGCCGTCGATGACGCTCGGCGAGATCGCGACCATCTCCGGCGTCGGCCCGGTCGCCGCGCGGGCGCTGGCCCGGTTCTTCCACGAACCGCACAATCGCGCCGTGGTCGACGCCCTGATCGAACAGCTCGACACCGTCGAGGACGCCGAAAAGCCCAAGACCGACACCGCCGTCGCCGGCAAGACCGTCGTCTTCACCGGCGCCCTGGAACGCTTCACCCGCGACGAGGCCAAGGCGCGCGCGGAAAGCCTCGGAGCCAAGGTCTCCGGCTCGGTTTCGAAGAAAACCGACTATCTTGTCGCCGGTCCCGGCGCGGGCTCGAAGATGGCCGATGCACAAAAGCATGGGGTGACCGTCTTGACGGAAGACGAGTGGTTGGCGCTCATCGGGGCCTGACGTTCCTTCCGGAGTACCCCCATGCGTCCCGCCCTCCTCGCCGCCGTGTTCACGGCCGCCGCCGCCCTCGCCGCCCCCGCCTTCGCGGGCGACCCCACCGGCTTGTGGCAGACCCCCACCAACGGCGGTCAGGTCCGCATCACCCGTTGCGGCCAGGCCCTGTGCGGCACGCTGGTCACCTCGGATCACATCCGCGCCAACCCGTCGGCCCAGGATGAGCACAACTCCGATCGCGCCCAGCGCAGCCGGCCGCTGCGCAACCTGCCGATGCTGCGCGGCTTCACGGGGGGGCCGACCGAGTGGCGGGGCGGCAGCGTCTACAACCCGGCGGACGGGCGCACCTATCAGGGCACCATCACCATGGACGGCGACAAAACCCTGCGCCTGCGCGGTTGTGTCGTCGCCCCCCTGTGCCGGACCCAGACCTGGACCCGTCTCCAGTAGGCCTCAATAGAAGTCCCGGCTTTCGAGGGTGCGGGTCTCCCCGCCCTCGAGAGTCAGGACGACCGTCCGGCCCGCGGGACCGGTCACCAGCGTCCTGAGGACGTCCGGCGTCAGTGTCGTCGCCGGAACTCCATCCACCGCCGTGATCACCGCCCCGTCGGCGAGACCGGCGTCCGACGCCGGCGAGCGGGGCGAGATTCGTTGCGCCACCAGCCGGTCGGGCGTCTTGCGCAGCCCCAGACCCAGCCGATCCCTGCCGAAGGGCTGCGCCAGCGCCTCCGGCGTCGCCGCCAGCCACATCCGCCCGCCGTCGAAATCGGTGATCATGCGGAAGCGGGCCAGGACGCCCATGCCGACATTGCCGACGGTCCGGTCACTGTCCACCGCCGACGGGCCGGCGGGCGGGAAGACGGCGGGAACGTCGCGCACCACGAAGCCGCCGATGTCCAGCGAACGGATGGTGGCGATCCCGGATTCCCTTATGCCGCCGACCGCGCCGGCCATCACGGTCGAGGACGGACGGTCCCTCAGCAACCCTTCGGCCTCGGCATAGGCCGGGTAGATCAGCAGGGCGCTGCCGTTGCCGGTGTCCAGATCGAACAGGGCCGGCGACCGGCCTTCGATCGACAGGGCGACGGCCCGCAGCGTGCCGGTCGAGGTCAGGGCCAGTTCCGTCGCTCCCTCAGGCGCGACGAAGCTCCCGGCTTCGTGGAAGGCGATTGTCTGCGCCGCGAAATCGAGGTCGATCACCAGGGCGTTGAACGCGTCCTTGCCCAGGATGACCGTCAGGGGACGGCCCAACGCCTGCGAGATCTGCGCCAGATCGATCACGGCCACCGTCCGGTCCACGAAACGGATGCCGCCCAGGTCGATGGTCACATGCCGGGCGAACTGCGCCGTCCCGACGCCGCCGGTGCCCGACGCGGCCACCTCGCCCGTGGCCGCCAGGCCCAACTGCCCGGCGAAGGCCTTGTCCAGCACCGTCATCTCGGCCCCGCTGTCCAGCAGCACCTCCGAGGCCGTCCCGTTGACCGTGGCGGGCAGATAGACCCGCGTCCCGCCGATCAGTTGGAACGGCATCCGGCCGGTCGAGGCCGCGCCGTCGGCGATGACATGGGCCGCCGCCACCGTCGGCCGATCAAAGGCCGTCGCGGCGATCCCGGGGTTGGCGTCGATCTCGCGCCAGCGGGTGACGGACTGGCCGCCCTCGGCGGAGACGGCGGTCTCGGTGAAGGGCATCCGAACCCCCTCGACCATCCGCCAGTCCTCGTAGCGGATGAAGGACTCTCGCCGGTCGCGCACCTCGCGCAGGCCGTACAGCGCCCCGGTTTCCGGATCGATCATCAGCTCGTGGACATCGGCGTCGCCGAAATCCACGGCGATCACGGCCAGGGTCAGGCCGTCGCGCGTCACATCCGCCTTGCGATCCAGCCGGGTCGCGTCGTCCAGCAGCCCCTCAAACAGCAGCAGGGCGTCCCGGCGCAGGTCTTCCGCCGCCGTCGGCGCGAGTGGTTCAAGCTGCCCGGACTGGGTCAGGGTCCAGCGATCCTCGCCATGGCGGCTGCTGGCGGTGCGAACCACGCCCAGATCGACGTCCACCCGCATGTCGCCGCTCGCGGTGGCCAGCGATCTGACCGGGCCGCTCAGGCCGGACACCGCCATCTCGCCCTCGGCGCTGACGCTGCGCAGGGCCTCGAAGGCCGCCCCGCCCCGCCATTGGCGATAGCGATCCAGGACGCCGGCGGGATCGTCGGCATGGGCGGCCGACGGCAGGCCGGTCAGCAGGGCGACCGCGCAGGCGGCGCGGAAAAGCAGACGCTTCACGCCACGTCCTCCCCGCCTTCGACGACCATCGGCTCGGGGCCGATCAGCGCGACCAGCCCCCTCGGCGCCGACGCCAGCAGCGACAGACCGGCCAGCGGGTCCGCCGCCGTCAGCGCCGTCAGCCGGATTTCCGCCGACAGACCGCTGTGTTGCAGGCAGCTCAGATAGGCGCTGTCGCTCCAGATCGCCCGGCGCACGCCCTTCATCCCCGGCGCCAGCAGAGCCACAAGATGCTCCGCGGCGTCGACCACCAGGCTGAGTTGCAGGCCGGGCCAGCGGGTCTGCGCCTCGGCCGCCCCCGTCGCCCGGCGCATCGTCACGCCCGGCAGGGGCTCCGGCGCGCCGTACACAAGACCGGCCACCGTCACCTCGCGCGCGGCGCAGGCCTCCAGATCGGGCCGCAGGACCGCCAGCGGGGTGTCGAACAGGTCGAACAGCACAATCTCCCGCGCCTCGGCCAGCATGGTCCGCGCGCGTTCCAGAACCTGTGCCGGGTCGGTGATCTGATACAGGCGATCGTCCGCGACCGGCCGCGCCAGCTCGGCCAGCCTGCGCTGCGCCTCATCGGACCGCGCCGCGAAGCTGCCGCCCAGCACGGCCAGCAGTTCGCCCGGCCGCGCCGCGCGGAAGGTGCGAGGCTCGGTCTCATCGACCAGCACCGCCGCCTTCTGCGTCAGGGTCGCCAGCGCCTGATAGATGTTCGGCGGCGCCTTGCCGATCCGCTTGGCCAGGCGGTAGCCGGTCGCCGGCCCTTCGGCGAGCAGGGCGCAATAGGTCCGGGCTTCCAGTTCGGTGAAGCCCAGCGCGGCCAGCGCCGCCTCGGCTTCGGAGACGTCAGATGTTATTTGCATTTGCAAACACTATCTGACGCCTTCACCGCCGCCAGTTAAATCGCCGTAAGCCTCGGCTCAGCGGTTCAGGGCCGAACGCGCCGCCTCGGCGTAGCGATGCCCCTGCGCCGCCCCCTTCGGGAAGACCGCCTCGATCCGCGACAGATCCTCCGGCGTCAGCACGATCTCCGTCGCCGCGATATTGTCTTCCAGCGTCGGAAGGCGACGGGTGCCGGGGATCGGCACGAGATGTTCGCCCTGCGCCAGCACCCAGGCCAGCGCCAGTTGGGCGGCGGTCACCCCCTTGTCGGCGGCGATGTCCTTCACCGCCTCGACGAGGTCGAGGTTCTTCCGGAAATTCTCCCCCATGAAGCGCGGATTGGTCCGGCGGAAGTCGCCCGGCTCAAGATCGTCGATCGACCTGATATCCCCTGACAGGAAGCCGCGCCCCAGCGGACTGTAGGGCACGAAGCCGATGCCCAGTTCCTCGCAGGCGGCGAACAGGGCGTCCTCGGGCTCGCGGCTCCACAGCGAATATTCGGTCTGCAGGACGGTGATCGGGTGTTCGGCGTGGCCGCGGCGCAGGGTCTCCGGGTTGGCCTCGGACAGGCCGAGGAAGCGGACCTTGCCCTCCTTCACCAGCTCGGCCATCGCCCCCACCGTCTCCTCGATCGGCGTGTCCGGATCGACGCGGTGCAGGTAGTAGAGATCGACGTGGTCCATCCCCAGCCGCTGCAGGCTGCCCTCGATGGCGCGACGCACATTGGCCGGCGAGCCGTCCACCTTGAGCGCGGTGCGGTCCGCGTTCCAGCCGATGCCGAACTTGGTGGCCACGAAGGCCTTGTCGCGGCGGTCCTTCAGCGCGGTCCCGACCTGCACCTCGTTGGTGTGCGGGCCGTACATCTCGGCGGTGTCGAAAAAAGTCAGACCCAGATCAAGCGCGCGGTGGATCACCGCCGTCGCCTGCGCCTCGTCCGACGGGGTCCCGTAGAAGGACGCCATGCCCATACAGCCCAGGCCGATGGCCGAGACTTCGGGGCCCGAACGACCCAGCTTGCGCGTCTTCATCTGCGCGTCTCCGACAATGTGAGGAAGCCGGCGGGAACGTCCGCCGGTCCTTCGGAGATGGGCGCCGGAAGGCCTTATTTCAAGGGCGCGCAGGCCGTCTCGAGCCAGGCCTTCGCCTCGCCGTCCATCAGAGGCCCGACCTTGGCCCGGACCTCGGCGTGGTAGGCGTCGACATAGGCGCGCTCGTCCGCCGTCAGCAGGTCGACGTCGATCAGCTTTTTGTCCAGCGGCGCCAGGGTCAGTTGCTCGAAGCCGTGCATCGGCCGCTCGCCGCCGGGGATGGCTTCCGGCGCCGTCACCACCTGCAGGGTCTCGATGCGGATGCCCCAGTGGCCCTCGCGGTAATAGCCCGGCTCGTTCGACAGGATCATGCCGGTCAGCAGCGGCTGGGTGTTCACCGCCTTGGCGATCCGCTGCGGCCCCTCGTGCACACCCAGATAGCTGCCGACGCCGTGACCGGTGCCGTGGTCATAGTCGAAGCCCTGCATCCACATCGGATAGCGCGCCATGGCGTCCAGCTGGTGCCCCGTCGTCCCGGCCGGGAAGCGCACCACGGCCATGGCGATATGGCCCTTCAGCACCAGTGTGAACATGCGGCGCTGGTCCGCGCTCGGCTCGCCCACCGCCATGGTCCGGGTCACGTCGGTCGTGCCGTCCAGATATTGTCCGCCGCCGTCCACCAGCAGCAGGCTGCCCTTCTCGATCCGGCGGATGGTGCGGGTCACCGGCTTGTAGTGCGGCAGGGCGCCGTTCGGCCCCGCGCCCGCGATGGTGTCGAAGCTCAGGTCCTTCAGCGCGCCGGTCTCCTCGCGGAAGCGCTCCAGCGTCTCCGCCACCTCGCGCTCGTCCGGCAGGGTCTCCTGAGCGGTCGTATCGACCCAGTGCAGGAACCGGCTCAGGGCCGCGCCGTCGCGGATGTGGGCCCGGCGCGAACCCTCGATCTCCACCGCATTCTTCTGCGCGCGCGGCAGGGTGCAGGGATCCATCCCGCGCACCACGGTGGCGCCGGTCGCCTCCAGCCGGTCGAAATACCAGGCCGAGGACTGGCCCGGATCGACCAGCACCTTCTGCCCCGCCAGAGCGTTCAGCGCGCCGTCCAGCGCCTCGGGCGCCTCCAGCGTCACCGCGTCGCCCAGCCAGCCGGGCAGTTCGTTGGTGACCTTGCGCGGGTCCATGAACAGGCGGGCGGTCCCGTCGGTCTTCACAATGGCCTGCGACAGCGGCAGCGGGGTGCGGATCACGTCTCCGCCGCGGATATTGAACAGCCAGGCGATCGACGACGGCGCGGTCAGCACCGTGGCCTCCGCCCCGGCCTTCGCCACCGCCTCGCCGATGCGGGCGCGCTTCGAGGCGCTGCTTTCACCGGCGTACTGATCGTCGTGCGGCACGACCGGCGCCATCGGCTGGGCCGGACGCTCGTCGCCCCAGGCCTGATCCACCGGATTGACCTCGACCGGCTTCAGCTCGGCCCCGGCCCTGGCCGCCGCCCGCTTCAGCACCGCCAACGAGTCCGGGCTGTGCAGCCGCGGATCATAGCCGATCACCGCCCCCTTCGGCGCGCGCTCGAGCCAGGCGGGCACCCCGCCCTCCACGAGATCGAGGATCTCGAACTGCGACGCATCGACCTGCGCCCTCACCTGCACCGTGTAGCGGCCGTCCGCGAACACCGCCGCCCGATCCATCAGGATGGCCCCCGCGCCCGCCGAGCCGGTGAAGCCGCTGACCCAGGCCAGCCGGTCGTTGGCGGCGGGCAGGTATTCGTTCTGGTGCTCGTCCTCATGCGGGACCAGCATCCCGTCCAGGCCCTGCTCGGCCATCTTCGCCCGCACGCGCGGAAGGTGCTTCGCCCCGAAGGACGGATCGGTGGTTTCGTCATAGGTCTGGCGCATGGCGGAGCCATAGCACCGCCCCGGCGACCGGTACTAGTTCTGAGGCGCCGTCGGACTGATCACAGCCGGCGCCGGAGCGGGCGCGGACCGCTCGATCACCACCGGTTCCGCCGCCTGCGCTTCAGCGGTGCGGGCCTCCGCCTCGGCGCGAGCGGCTTCGGCGGACGAGCGCGCGGCGTCGGCGCGGGCGATGTCGACACTGGCCTGCGCCCCGGCGACCTGTCCGGCGATCACCGCCTGGTCGACCTGGGCCTGGGCCGCGGCGGCTTCGGCCTGGGCCTCCAGCAGCGCGTCATCCGTCGTCGGGCCGGTGGAGCGAGAGAACAGGATCCACAGCACGGCGATCAGCACCAGCCCGCCGAGGATGCCCGCCACCCACCAGCCGGTGTTGGACTCGCGCACCACGACGGTCTCGACGGTGTCGTTCGCCGGATCACGGGTCACCACCGTCTCGCGGACGACGGTGTCGCCGGGCCGGACCGGCTCAAGATCGGGATTGTAGGTCACAGGCGTTCCTCCGGAAGATTTCCCTCAGAACGGCCCCGACCCGACCGGCGTTCCGCCGTTAACCCACTCGCCAATCAGATCATCGGAGCCGGAACAGTCGCCCCAGCAAGTCTGGCTTTGGCTCCGATTGAAGCTCGGACTGACTCTCCCACCGCCTCGCCGCCTCCGGGAGGAAGTCGGCGTGTCGGCCGAGCAGGGCCCCGTCGTCACCAACGAGCGCGGCCATTCGATCAAACTCCCCGAACAGCATGTCGCCGAACGACGCCCACGAGGCGGCGACGTCGTCCGCGTCTTCCTTGGCGCACAGCGTAATCGTCCCGTCCTGCCGCAGCAACAAATAGCCCTGCCCGGACCAACCGGAAACGGTCCCCAGAACCCATGCCGTATAGGGCGCATTGCGCGGCCAGCCGAACTGGTTGCCGTAATCCAGACTGACCGGCTGCCCCACGCCGACGCCGCTGCGGTCGATCAACTCCCGCCCGCTTCCGCGAATATGACTTCCATTCAGCCCCAGATGGCGGAACAGCCAGGCGCCGTTCGACCACGACAGGAAGCGGCGGTACTCGGCGGGAAGCGCCCGATCATACACCGCCTCGGTGGCCGCCAGCCGATCTTCCGACAGGCCCGGGTAAAGGGTGTGCAGATAGGCCTGCGCCCCCTCCGCCGGAACGTGCCCGACCTGCAAGCCGCCCCCTTCAGGCTCGACCCAGCCGGCGCCACGCCAGCGTTCCAGGCGTGCCGTCAGAAGGTCAACCCCCTCCCAGATCATCCCACTCGCCTCAGCACCAGCGCGCTCCAGGCGTCGCGATGGATGCGGCGCTCCAGCACGAAGCCGCGTGACAGATAGGCCGCCGTCACCCGGCGCTCCTGGGTCCTCAGCAGGCCCGACAGGATGGCCACGCCGCCGATGTGCAGCGCCTCCTTGATGTCCTGCGCCAGGCTGACCAGCGGCGGGGCCAGAATGTTGGCGAAGACCAGGTCGTAAGGCCCCTGCCCCCGCACCTTCTGGTCGTTCAGACCGAAGGCGTGGACGAAGCGGGCGTCGGCCATGTTCAGCTTCGCGTTCTCGTTGGCGATCCGCACCGACGGCGCGTCGATGTCGGTGCCGACCGCGACCTTCGAGCCCGTGCGCGCCGCGGCGATGGCCAGCACGCCCGTGCCGCAGCCGACATCCAGCACCCGGTCGAAACGCTCGCGCTTCAGCAGTTCGTCGAAGGCCAGCAGGCAACCGACCGTGGTCCCGTGGTGGCCGGTGCCGAAGGCGGCGCCCGCGTCGATCTTCAGGTTCACCCGGTTCAGCGGCACCCGCCCCTGATCGTGGGCGCCGTAGACGAAGAAGCGCCCGGCATCGACCGGCGGCAGGCCCGACAGCGACATGGCCAGCCAGTCGGCGTCGGCCAGTTTCTCGACGATGACCGTCAGCCCGTCGTGCGCCGACAGGGTGGCCTCGATGCCCTCGGCCTCCTCATCGGTGGTCGGGAAGGCGTCGATGCGCCAGATCCCCTTGTCCTCGTCTTCCTCGAGGATCGAATAGGTCGCGCCTTCCAGCAGGACGTTCTCGTCCAGCGCCGAGGCTGCGGTTTCTGCAACAGCGCGGGGACCGCGCGCGATAATCTGAACAGCGGACTCGGACATTTCTCAAACACCGCTATGATTGCGAATCGAGGGACGCGCTGGCGTGCTCTCCAACGCCAGCAAACGCAACATCAACCGAGGGGTCGGGGATTTCATGGCCAAAGCACCGTCTAAACCGAGTACCGCCGCCAAGCCGAAGGCGGCGACCGCCGCTTCCAAGCCGAAACCGGCTGCAAAGTCGAGCGCCGCGAAGCCGGCCGCCGCAAAACCTGCCGTGAAGGCCGCCGCGCCCAAGGCCGCCGCGCCGACGAAAAAGCCCGCCGCCAAGCCGGCTGTGAAGACCGCCGCCCCCGCCAAGGCCGCTGCGCCCAAGGCCGCCGCCAAGCCGGCTGCGAAGCCCGCCGCCAAGGCCGCGCCGAAAGCCGCCGCTGCTCCGAAGGCCGTGAAGGCCGCGCCGAAGGCGGCTCCGAAGGCCGCCGCCAAGCCCGCCGCCGCCAAGAAGCCCGCTGCTGCGCCCAAGGCCGCCGCGGCTCCGAAACCCGCCGCCGCGCCCAAGGCTGCTCCGGCTCCCAAGCCCGCCGCGGCT
>NZ_JBLYQK010000041.1:0-18826 GCF_048799765.1 Brevundimonas sediminis | reverse complement strand
CCCGCGACCGCCGAGGCGCGCGCCGCCGCCGACCGCGCCGACGCCCTGACCCGGTCGGTGTTCTGGACGCAGGAAGCCGAGATCGCGCCGAGCGACCCGGTCGCGGGCGTGAAGGCGGCGCAGGCCCTGCGCGAACTGGGGCGTTACGACCAGTCGGCCGACATGGCCCAGCGGGTGCTGATGGTCCAGCCGGACAACTATGACGCCATGCTGGAGGTCGGACGCGGCCATATCGCCCGCGGCCAGGCCTTCTACGGCATCCAGGCGCTGGAGACGGCGCGCGACGCCCGCCCCGGCGACTGGCGTCCGTGGTCGCTGCTGGGCACGGCCTATGAGCAGGTCCGCCGCGCCGACGACGCCCGCGCCGCCTGGACGCAGGCGCTGGTCCTGTCGCCAGAGAACCCCGACGTCCTCTCCAACATGGCCGTCTCGGCCATGGCCAAGGGCGACAACGCCGCCGCCGAGCCCCTGCTGCGCCGCGCCGCTGCCCAGCCGGGCGCCTCGCTCAAGGTGCGGCTGAACCTCGCCATGGTGCTGGGCCTGACCGGCAAGATGGGCGAGGCCGAACAGATCCTGCGCCGCGACCTGCCGCCGGAGCAGGCGGACAGCAATCTGGCCTGGCTGAACGCCCGTCTGGCCGGAGCCCCGCAACAGGCCGTCGCCGCCGCGCCGGGCCGGACCTGGGGCTCGCTGCAAGGCAGCTGATTGGGCGGCTGATCGGGTTGTTCCCGCGCGGCCCCTGTGGTGAACAGGGGCATGGCCTCCCCTCCCCCGGCTTCGCCCCGTCTCTGGCAGGCGTTCCTGTTCGACATGGACGGAACCCTGATCACCTCCACCGCCGCCGCTGAACGCGTCTGGGGCCGCTGGGCCGAACGGCACGGGCTGGACGTGGCCGCCTTCATCCCCACCATCCACGGCGTCCGGGCTGCCGACACCATCCGCAAACAGGCCCTGCCCGGCCTTGATCTGGAGACCGAGGTGGCCTGGGTCGAGCGCGGCGAGATCGAGGACGTGGACGGGGTCGTCCCTATCGCCGGCGCCGTCGACTTCGTGAAACGCCTGCCGCCGGACCGCTGGGCCGTGGTCACCTCGGCGACCGTCCCTCTGGCCGAAGCGCGTCTGAAGGCGGCGGGGGTGACGCCGCCCGCCCTGATGATCACCGCCGAACAGGTCGAGCGCGGCAAGCCGGACCCGGCGGGCTATCGACTGGCGGCCGAGCGCCTGGGCGTCGACATCGCCGACTGTCTGGTGTTCGAGGACGCCGAGGCGGGCATCAAGGCCGGGGAAGCCGCGGGCGCGGGCGTGGTGGTCGTGACGGCGGCGTGGACGCATCCTCTGGAGACGGATCATCCGAAGCTGGCGGACTATGGCGATGTGACGCTGGAGGTTGGCGAAGACGGGATGCGGCTGACGCTGTGACAGCGCCTTCCCTCCCCTGCTCCGAGGCCCTATCTTTCCGCCCATGATCGACGAGCTCTACAGCACGCGCATCCTGACGCTGGCGGCGAACCTGCCGCACAGCGGGCGGCTGCCTGCCCCCGAGGGCACCGGCGAGCGGGTCGCCAAGCTGTGCGGCTCGAGGGCCGTGGTCGATGTGACGCTGGACGCCGATGGGCGCATCGCGACCTTTGCGCAGGACGTGAAGGCCTGCGCCCTCGGCCAGGCCGCGGCAGGCGTGCTGGGACAGAGCGTCATCGGCGCGACGGAGCCGGAGCTGGTCGCCGCGCGCGACGCCATGCTGGCCATGCTGAAGGCCGGCGGCGAGGGCCCCGAGGGCCGGTTCGAAGGGCTGCGCGCCCTGAAACAGGTCGCCGACTATCCGGCGCGCCACGCCTCGACCATGGTCGCCGTCGAGGCGACGCTGGAGGCCGTGCAACAAGCGATGGGCCGCAAGACCCCCGACACCCGAACTAGGCTCGCCGGTGCGGCCTGATCATCGCTTGTCGTAGCCGCCCTCGCGGTTGATAAGCGCAACCGACATGGCCCTCGGCGATACCCTTTACGAACACGGCGTCCGCCTGGCCCATCGCGGGTACAAGGTGACGCTGTCGCCCCTGATCGGACAGCACTGCCGGTTTCGACCGACCTGTTCCGACTACGGCCGGGACGCGCTGATCCAGCACGGACCGATCCGGGGGGGATGGCTCACCGTCCGACGCCTCTGTAAATGCCATCCCTTCAGCGGCCTGGACTGGACCTATGATCCGGTGCCGCCGCGCGAAAAGACAGACTGATGATCGAACTCAAATTCCCCGACGGCGCCAGCCGACAGTATGACGACGGCGCCACGGGCCGTGACGTCGCCGCCTCCATCTCGCCCTCGCTGGCCAAGCGCGCCGCCCTGGTCGAGATCAACGGCCAGCAGTGGGACGTCGACCGTCCGCTGGAGTCCGGCGGCGACTTCAAGCTGATCATGCGCGACGACCCGGACGCGCTGGAGACCATCCGCCACGACGCCGCGCACATTCTGGCCCAGGCGGTGCAGGAGCTGTTCCCCGGCACCCAGGTCACCATCGGCCCGGCCATCGAGGACGGGTTCTATTACGACTTCTTCCGCGAGGAGCCCTTCTCGACGGACGATTTCGCCGCGATCGAGAAGCGGATGGCCGAGATCGTCGACCGCGACGAGAAGCTGGTCCGCGAGGTCTGGGACCGCGATGAGGCCGTGGCGATGTTCGAGGCCAAGGGCGAGAAGTTCAAGGCCGAGCTGATCCGCGACCTGCCGCCCAGCGAGACGATCACCGTCTACCGCACCGGCGACTGGGCCGACCTGTGCCGCGGCCCCCACTTCCCGACGACGAAATTCGTCGGCAAGGCCTTCAAGCTGACCAAGGTGGCCGGGGCCTACTGGCGCGGCGATTCCAGGCGCGAACAGCTGCAGCGCATCTACGCCACGGCCTGGGCCAACCAGGCCGATCTGGACGCCTATCTGAAGCGCCTGGAGGAGGCCGAGAAGCGCGACCACCGGAAGGTCGGCAAGGCCATGGAGCTCTTCCACATGCAGGAAGAGGGCCGGGGCATGGTCTTCTGGCACCCCAAGGGCTGGGTCCTGTGGCGCGTGCTGGAGGCCTATATGCGCCGCCGTCTGGACGCCGCCGGCTATGTCGAGGTGAAGACCCCGCAGGTGCTGGACCGGAAGTTCTGGGAGCAGAGCGGCCACTGGGACAAATATCGCCCCAACATGTTCGTCTGCGAGACGGTCGAGGGCGAGGAACTGTCCCTCAAGCCGATGAACTGCCCGGGCCACGTGCAGATCTTCGACCAGGGCCAGCGCTCGTACCGCGAACTGCCCCTGCGCATGGCCGAGTTCGGCGCCTGTCACCGCTATGAACCGTCGGGTTCGCTGCACGGCCTGATGCGGGTGCGCGGGTTTACGCAGGACGACGCCCACATCTTCTGCCGCGAGGACCAGATCGTCGAGGAGACGGCCGAGTTCATCAAGCTGGCCCGTAGCGTTCACGCCGACCTCGGCATGGAAACGGCCTATATCAGCCTGGGCACCCGCCCCGAGAACCGCGCCGGCACGGACGAGTTCTGGGACAAGGCCGAGGCCCTGATGGCCGACGCCGCCCGCGCCGCCGGGACCGAACCGGTCGTGACCGAAGGCGACGGCGCCTTCTACGCGCCCAAGCTGGACTTCATCGTCAAGGACGCCATCGGCCGCGAATGGACCTGCGGCACGATCCAGCTGGACTATGTCCTGCCGGAACGTCTGGACGCGACCTACATCGCCGAGGACGGCCAGAAGCACCGCCCGGTCATGCTGCACCGCGCGATCCTGGGCTCGTTCGAGCGCTTCATCGGCATCATGATCGAGAACTACGCCGGAGCCTTCCCGTTGTGGCTGGCGCCGACCCAGGCCGTGGTGGCGACCATCGTCTCGGACGCCGACGACTACGCCCACGAGGTGGTCGCGAAGTTCAAGGCCGCCGGTCTGCGCACCGAGATCGACCTGCGCAACGAGAAGGTCGGCTACAAGGTGCGCGAGCACTCGGTCGCCAAGGTCCCGGTCATCGCCGTCGTCGGCAAGAAGGAGGCCGAGGAAGGCAAGGTCGCCATCCGCCGCCTCGGCTCGCAGGCGCAGGAGGTGGTCACCGTCGAGGAGGCCATCCGCATCTTGACCGCCGAGGCGACGCCGCCGGATCTGAAGCGCGCGGGCTGAACGGTCCGAGCAGAAACAGAAAGCCCGCCCTGTGGATCACGGGGCGGGCTTTTTCATACGCCGATGGCGAAGCGGTCAGAGCAGCCGCTTGCGCATCGCCTGCGACAGCATGTCGATCAGGGTGACGGCCACGACGATGATGATCGCGATGGTCGAGACCTTGGAATATTCGAAGGCCTGCAGGCTTTCAAACAGGGTCTGGCCGATGCCGCCGGCGCCGATCAGGCCGAGCACGGTGGCCGCGCGGCTGTTCGACTCGAAGCGATAGAGGGCGAAGGAGGTCCACAGCGGGGCCACCTGCGGAATGACGCCCCAGGCGATCTCGTGCAGGCCGCCGGCGCCGGTGGCCTTCACGCCCTCGATCGGGCCCTTGTCGATCGACTCGACGGCTTCCGAGAACAGCTTGGCCAGCACGCCCGCGGTGTTCAGGGCGATGGCGAGCACGCCGGCCAGCGGGCCGAGGCCGACGGCGACGATGAACAGGGTGGCGACGACCAGATCCGGCACCGAGCGCAGCAGGTCCATCACGCGACGCACCGGCCAGACCAGCCAGGCCGGCGACAGGTTGCGCGAGGCCATCAGGCTGAGCGGGATGGCGATGAAGACCGCCAGGAAGGTGCCCCACAGGGCGATCTGCACCGTCAGCCACATCTGGCCGACCAGCAGCTTCCACTGGCTGAAGTCCGGGCTGAGGAAGGCCGAGCCGTAACGCTGCATCTTCTCCGGGGCGGAGAACAGGTTGCCGATCTTGGTCAGGTCCACCGCGCCGATCGCCGCGATCAGGATGATGGCGAAACCGCCCCACAGCAGGAGGTCCAGCGACCAGGCCGCCATCGACTTTTTCGGCGGGGCCGGAACGACGGCCGGATCGCCCGGGACCGGCGCGGGCTTGGGCGAAAGATTCAGGAGAATGGCGACGATCGCCAGAACACCGATCAGGGCGAACGGGGCCCAGCGACCGATCTGGGCCTTGTGCGACGGCGGGGCGACCTCCGACGGACGACCTTCACGACGGGCCTGGTCGGCCTTCATCTCGCGGATCGGATCGAGGTAGCTGTTGTCCGCCTCGCGGAACTGCGAATAGTTCAACCGGGTCATCACCTCGCGCTGGGCGGCGACGTCGGGGCCATAGCCCTGGCCGTAGGTGATGAAGAACTGACGGATCTTCGCCTTCACGTCCGCCGGCAGGTCGCCCCGGATCAGGATGCCCGACTCCGGGATCGGCGGAGACTGCCAGATCACCTGGATCTGGTCGGCGATCTGCGGGTTCTCGCGACGCAGGAAGATGGTGTTGACCGAGTTCGAGGTCGCGATGTCGACCAGGCCGTTGGCCACGGCGAACGAGTTGGCCTGGTGGCTGGCCGAGCGGACAGTGGCGAAGCACTCGGTCGGATTGATGTTCCGGGGGCTGAAGAAATAGGTCATCGGCGCCAGGGTCCCGGACGTCGACTGGGCGTCGCCGATGCCGAAGTCGTAGCGCTTGCCGCACGCGATCACGTCATCGAGCGTGATCCCCGATCCCTTCTTCACGATCAGGGACGAGGTGTAGGAGTCCTTGCCCTCCAGATCGACGGTGCGGGCGATGACCTCGGCGCCGGCGCGGTCGATGGCCTGCACGGCGGGCAGGGCCGAGAACCAGCCGATCTGGGCCTGATCGGCGCTCATGGCCTCGACCAGGACGCTGTAGTTCGAGCCGAAGATCGGCTCGACCGGAATGCCGACGGCGCGCTCCAGATCATCCAGCAGCGGCTGCCACATGGGGCCCGACGAGGCCTGGCCTTCCGCCGACAGGATGGTGAAGACCAGCTTGTCCGGACGCTCCTGCGCCCGCGCATCGGCGGGGTTCGTCGTCAGTCCGAGGACCACGACGGCGAGCGCCAGAACGGCGGCGAAGACAGTACGAAGGCGGCTCATGCCCATGGCTTTCCGGATCGCGCCCGCAGGGGCGGCAAGGGTGGTCTGGAGGGGGTTCACGGCTGAACCTCACGTTTCGCCCGCAGGCGTTGCAGTTCCTGCTCGGCCTCGGCGACGCCGGCGGCGTCCCGTGCGGCGCGGGCGGCGGTCAGTCTCTGGTCGGCCATCATCTCGCGGACCGGGTCCAGGTAGTCGTCATCCGCGGCGTTGAAGCGCGAATAGCGCAGCCCGGCCAGCACCCGGCGCTGGCGTTCGGCCTCGACGCCGTCGCCCTGGCCGTAGGTCAGGAAGAAGCTGCGGATCTTTTCCTTGATCGCCGGGTCCAGGTCCTCCCGGACGACGATGCCGCCCTCGGGGATCGGGGGCGACTGCCAGATGACCTCGATCTGTTCGGCCAGGGTCGGGTTCTGGGCGCGCAGGGCGGCGGCGCTGACCGTGTTCGAGGTCGCCACGTCCAGCACGCCGGAGGCCACCTCGAAGGCGTTGCGCTCATGGTTGTTGGAGCGGACGGTCGAGAAGCAGCGCTCGGGGTCGATGCCGCGCGGATTGAACAGCCAGGTGACCGGAGCCAGGGTGCCCGACGTCGACTGGGCGTCGCCGATGCCGAACCGGTAGCGTCGGCCGCAGGCCATGACGCTTTCCAGGGTGATGCCGGAGCCGGCCTTGACGATCAGGGTGGCGCGGTAGTGGTCGAGGCCCTCGGGACTGACCGTGCGGGCGATCAGCTCGGCGTCGGCGTCGCGGATGGCGTCGATGGCGGGCTGGGCCGAGAACCACCCGGCCTGGACCTCGCCCCGCTTCATCCCCTCGACCAGATCGGCGTAGGTCGAGGCGAAATGCGGCTGCACCGGCGCGCCGACCGCCCTGGCCAGATCATCGAGAAGCGGTTGCCAGAGGGGCGCGGCCGACGCCTGCCCCTGGGCGGACAGGATGGAAAAGGTGATCGTCTCGGCAGGCTTGCCGGACGACCCCGCGCGCTCGCCGCACGCGGCGAGCGTCAGGCCGGACAGGGCCACGGCGACGGCGAGAGCGCCGCCGCCGGAACGGCGCGTCCAGCCGCCGGTGATCATGCCTTGGCTTCCCAGAAGGCGTCTTCGAATTCCGGGCCGTAGATTTCGATCAGCCGGGCGGTGTCGAGGCCGGTCGAGGGACCGTCGTAGACCACCTTGCCCTTCTGCAGGGCGATGACCCGCTCGCAGTAGCGGATGGCGTAGTCGACCTGGTGGAGGGTGACGATGACGCCGAGACCGTCGCGCTGGTTCAGCTCGACCAGCAACTCCATCACCTTGCGGGCCGAGACCGGATCGAGCGAGGCGACCGGCTCATCGGCCAGGATGGCCTGGGCACCCTGGACGATGGCGCGGGCGATGGCTCCGCGCTGCTGCTGGCCGCCCGACAGGGTGTTGGCGCGCTGGGCCGCATAGTCGGACACGCCGACGCGGTGCAGGGCGGCCATGGCGCGGTCCTTGTCCGCGGCCGGCCAGGCGCCGGCCAGTCCCCGCCAGCCCGGCAGGCGGCCGAGCGCGCCGAGCATGACGTTGGAGAAGAGCGACAGGCGGCCGACCAGATTGAACTGCTGGAAGATCATGCCCAGCTTCTGGCGCGCGGCGCGGACCTTGCCGGTCACGCGGCCGTCCTTCTGGACCACCTCGCCGAAGACGGAAATGGTGCCGCCGGCGTCGATGGACTGCAGGCCGGTGATCGAGCGGAGGAGGGTCGACTTGCCCGATCCCGAGGGACCGATCAGGGCGACCATCTCTCCGGCGCCGACCTCGACGGAGACGCCGTCCAGCGCCTTTCGGGCGCCGAAGGTCTTGGACACATCCTTGACGGACGCGACAGCTGCGGTGGCTGAGGTCATGAGCACGCGGGGAAGCGGTTGCAAGGGCGCGCCGCATGGCCCGGGAGGGCCCGCGAGGCAAGTCTTAATGGCACGCCTGCGTCGTTTTCGTCCAGCGGAAGGGCGACAGGGACACGACTTCGGCGCGTGACCGGACGCGACCGACGCGGCGCTCGCCGACCGCACGGCACACGGTCCCTTTCACCAGGCCCGCAAGCTGCTCCGAAGCCGGACAATTTCCTTGCCGCATCAAGGCCGGTCACGAAAAAACCTCTTTACATGACAGCTGCGTGACCGCATATCGCCCGTTCCGGCGGACCCCGTAGGTCTTCAAGCTGCGCCGCTAACGCCGGTCTGGGTTAACAACTAACAGGGGGTTACGTGAATTGCGCACGTACCAGCTTCCCCTGGACCTGGTCCGTGAGCGGTCCCCTGAACGTCCCGTCGCCCTCGTGCGGCCGCGTTCGGTTTCCGTAGCGGCGCGCTGGTTCCAGGATAATCTGAAAGCCGACGTCTTCTATGCGGTGAAGGCGAACCCGTCGCGTTGGGTCATCGAAACCCTGATCGAGTCGGGCGTGACCGCCTTTGACGTCGCCTCCATCGGCGAGATCGAGCTGGTTCGCTCGGTCAGCACGGACGTGCGTCTGGCCTTCATGCACCCGGTCAAGAGCCGCGGCGCGATCACCAAGGCCTATTTCGACCACGGCGTCCGCACCTTCTCGCTCGACAGCCATGACGAGCTGGCCAAGATCCTCGACGCCACCGGCCAGGCCGACGACCTGAACCTGGTCGTGCGCATGGGCGTGTCCGCCGACGGCGCCGCCTATTCGCTGTCGGGCAAGTTCGGCGTGTCGCCGGATCAGGCCCCGGCCCTTCTGATGGCCACGCGTCAGGCGGTCCGGGACGGCCTGATGGGCGTCAGCTTCCATGTCGGATCGCAGTGCATGCGCCCGTCCGCCTATGAGGCCGCCATGGCCCAGGTCGGTCGCGCCATCTCCCGCGCCGGCGTGATCGTCGACATCGTGGACGTCGGCGGCGGCTTCCCCTCGGTCTATCCGGGCATGGTCCCGCCGGACATGCAGGAATATGCGGACGCCATCCATCGCGGCTTCGCCGAGATGCCGGTGACGCACACCACCGAGCTGTGGTGCGAGCCGGGCCGCGCCCTGGTCGCCGAAAGCTCTTCGGTCCTGTGCCGCGTCGACCTGCGCAAGGGCGACGCCCTGTATCTGAACGACGGCTCGTACGGCTCGCTGTTCGACGCGACCCACTCGCGCTGGCCCTTCCCGACCAAGCTGGTCCGGGACGGCGACAGCGCGTCGGACCTGAAGCCCTTCCGCTTCTACGGCCCGACCTGCGACTCGATCGACCACATGCCGGGCCCGTTCTGGCTGCCGTCGGACGTGCAGGAAGGCGACTTCATCGAGATCGGCATGCTGGGCGCCTACGGCGTCGCCATGACGACCGGCTTCAACGGCTATGGCGAACATGAGATCGCCGCGGTCGAGGACGCCCCGATGGCCTCGCTGTACGGCCTGGCGCCGCGCTCCATCCCGACCGTGCGCACCACGGCGGAAGAGCAGGCCCGCAAGGTCGTTCGCCTGTCGCGCCCGAAGGGCAAGGCCGGCCAGCGCAAGAAGTCGCGCCGCTAACCGCTTTCCCGCGCCGCGCCGGCCAACCGCCGGCGATCCTGCGGATGCAGCTCCGCCTTCGCCCGGGACAGGGCGTCGGCGGCCAGCGCGCGCGCGGCCGTGGACACCGGGCCCTCCCCGGAGGCGAGGGAGCGCAGGGCCTTCTGAAGCCGGATGGCGAGGGCCAGGTCGGTGCTGCCGTAGCGGATGAGCGGGCCGAGCACGTCGTCCAGCAGGGCCTCGGCCGCGAGGGGCGGTCGGAACACCCGCTGATCGTCTTCCGGTCGCGTCGGATCGAGACGGCTCCAGTCGTCCAGCAGCCGCACCGCGACCCCGACGATCTGGATCGCCGTGCCCGGGTCATTGACCCCCGGCGACAGGGCCCGGGCGCCGATCTCGCCCAGCACGATCAGGCCGTAGCGCGGATCCTGATCAAAGGTGCGGCCGCGCGCGACGGCGAAGGCCTCAGCCAGCCGCTCCTCCAGCGCCGTCTCGAGACGGGCGCGTGAAGTGCGGGCCAGCACCTCGCCGCGTCTGCGGAAGGCCCCCACCGGCGCGAGGATTTCGACCCGGAGGTCATGCTCGCCCGCCAGCTCCTGCAGATAGGGCAGGTCGATGTTCTGGACGTAGCCGGTGCGGCTCGCCCGCACCTCGGCGCCGGTCAGGGGGGTTGCAGCCGCCGTCGGCGGCTCCTGGGCCAGACAGGCGGCCGTCCGCTCCTCCACCAGTTCGATCATGTGGCCCAGACGGGCGAGGCGGGACAACCGGTTGATCCAGCCCAGCAGCCGGAAGGCCACCAGCCCGACGACGGCGAGGCTGGTCAGGTAAAGCACGGCGCGCCCGCCCGGCCCGTAATAGTGGGCGTTCACCGCCGTGACGGCGACCACGGCGTAGAGGAAGGCGCCGACGAAGGTGGCCAGGGACTTCTGGCTGGCCTCATCCGACGTCACGAGCGCGGCGGCCCGGGGCGTGGCCGCCTGCGAGACAGAGGTGTAGGCCGTGACCCAGGCGCCGAGGGAGAAGGTGGCGACCGCCAGCAGGCTGGAGGCCAGGATGGTCAGGATCTGCTGGACCGATTCCCCGCCCAGCCGCTCGGCCATGGCGCGGGGCACGAAGGGCGCGGCGAAGACCGCCACCAGGGCGGCGCCCACGCCAAAGGCCGCATACAGGCTGGCGCGGAACCAGATCTGGGCGCGCACGCGACGCCACAGGAACAGCCAACGATTCATCACCCCTCCGTCGGAGCCATAAGTCCGGAGCGCACGTTCTCGTTCCAGACGGCGCCGCGTGCTTGAATCTCGCCGCTATCTCGCACTAAGAGGCAGCGCCCCGGCGGTCGCTCCGTCCTGACCGGGGATTTTCGAAACGACGGGCGCTCAAATCTGAGGGAAACCACTGAAATGAACGCTCCCGTTCAATCGAACCAGAAAGCCCAGTTGCTCCAGAACACCGTGGAGCACGTCGACATCACCTCGTTCGACGCCCGTCCGATCATCGACAGCATGCGCAAGATGTCGTTCTCGTCGCGCGACACCGCCCGCGCCGCCGACATCTTCAACATGGCGCTGGAAGACAAGGACTGCTCGCCGTGGCTGATCCTGGCCGGTTCGACCTCGGCCGGCGGCTGCATGCATGTGTACCGCGACATGGTGAAGTTCGGCATGATCGACGCCGTGGTCGCCACCGGCGCCTCGATCGTCGACATGGACTTCTTCGAAGCCCTCGGCTTCAAGCACTACCAGGCCGCCGGCGAGGTGGACGACAACGTCCTGCGCGACAACTACATCGACCGGATCTACGACACCTACATCGACGAGGAAGAGCTCCAGGCCTGCGATCACACCATCCTGGAGATCTGCAACCGTCTGGAGCCGCGCGGCTACTCGTCGCGGGAGTTCATCTGGGAAATGGGCAAATGGCTGTCGGAAGGCAACGCCAAGAAGCCCGGCTCGCTGATCCAGACCGCCTATGAAGAAGGCGTGCCGATCTTCTGCCCGGCCTTCGTCGACTCCTCGGCCGGCTTCGGTCTGGTGAAGCACCAGAAGGAGCGTATGGCTGAAGGCAAGCCGTACCTGATGATCGACGCGGTGGCCGACTTCCGCGAACTGACCGACATCAAGATCGAGGCGGGCGTCACCGGCCTGTTCATGGTCGGCGGCGGCGTGCCGAAGAATTTCGCCCAGGACACCGTCGTCTGCGCCGAAATCCTCGGCATCGAGGCCGAAATGCACCGCTACGCCGTGCAGATCACCGTCGCCGACGTGCGTGACGGCGCCTGCTCGTCCTCGACGCTCAAGGAAGCCGCCTCGTGGGGCAAGGTCCAGACCACCCACGAGCAGATGGTCTTCGCCGAAGCCACCACGGTCGTGCCGCTGATCGGCTCGGACGCCTATCACCGCGGGACCTGGAAGAACCGCGAGAAGCGCCGCTGGGCCAAGCTGTTCGGCAAGGCCTGACGGCTTCCCGCAGTCTTGCGGGCTGCGGTCAGAAGGCTCCGCCTTTTGGCTGCTGCGCGCCGACCTCCGGGTCGACCCGATGCGGCCTGGCGCATCGCGCGCTCAAGCAGCAAGCGACCGCGTCGCGAGCGATAGCGCACCAGAAAGGGAAAGGGCCGGAGCGATCCGGCCCTTTTCTTTTGCGGAACTCCCGGCCGCCTTCGCCCGCTATAGGCGCGAAGGAGCTCGCCATGCCGAACCAGCCGCCGATCGCCGAAGACGCCCGTGAAGCCGATGATCTGGGCGAGAAGCCTGATCTGGGCCGCACGCCGGATGCGCTGATCGAGGCGCTGAGCGGCACCGACATGGGATCCGACACCCGCGCGGGCTCCCTTCAGGGCGGCGCGGCGACGGGATCGGACCGCGATCCGGACCAGAAGACGATCAACGAGGCGCTCGCCCGCCAGGGCCGGGGTGACGCAGGGGAAGGCTGACAGCCCCTCCATCTTCGGACGCCGAAACGGCCCCAAGCCGCCTTGCCGCCGCCGCACGCATGGGCCACGGTAGGGGGAACAAGATCAGTCTCAAGGACAGGTACGGGATGAAGCGCATGCTTTGGGCCGCCGCGTTTTCGGCGGCCATCGTCATGACCGGCTGCGGCGACAAGGGTGAAGACAAGGCCGGCGCTCCGGTCGATGCGACCCCCACGGAGGGCCGGACCGAGGCCGAAATCGCCGCCGGCCCGTCGACGACCGCGCCGAGCCCCGGCACGCCCGCGCCCGCCGCCGCCGGCGCTCCCGAATACGCCGTCATCTATCCGGGCGGCGAAGCCAAGGGCGAGGCCACCCCGGGCATGAGCCCCGCCGGACCGGGCGGCATCCTGTCGTTCACCACGGACGCCTCGCCGGACCAGGTGGTCGAATTCTACCGCCAGCGCGCCGACGCGGCTGGCCTGCGCCCGATCAACAGCCTGAACAGCGACGGCGCGCGGGGCTATTCCGCCGGAGACGGCGGCAACCGGCTGCTGAACGTCGTCGCCACCCCGGTCGCGGACGGCCCCACCGACGTCCTGCTGTCGTGGACCGGCGGCTGATTCGGGGCGGCGCCCTTTCGGCGCTGATCCTGCTGACCGGCGCCTGCACCAACACGATGACGCGGGCCGCGCCCGCGGACCTGCCGACGGCCGGCTATCTGGGCGAGGCGCAGTTGCAGACCCTGGCGGACCGCTTCACCCCCACGCCCCAGCCCCTTGACTGGACCGACGGCCCCGCCGCGACCGGACCGGGCTCCGATCGCTGGTGGATGGCGATCTCGCAGGCCGAGATCCGCGCGCCCGAGGCGGCCCAGCATTTCGACTGTGTCCTGGGCACGCGTCTGAACCAGCACCCGCGGCCGGCCCTGACCCGACTGATGAACCGACTGCTGGTGGATACGGACGCGCTGACCCGCCGGCTGGCGGAGACCGCGCCCCGGGCGAGACCGATCCAGGTGAACCCGGCGCTGGAGCCCTGCCAGCGGGTGAATGCGGCCATGCGCGACAGCCCGTCCTGGCCCGCGTCGGGCGCGGTGGCCGGAGCCGCCTACGGCGAACTGTTCGCGGCCCTCGCCCCGGACAGGGCGGACGCCACGCGTCGGATGGGTCGCGAGATCGGCCGGAGCCGGCTGATCTGCCGGATGAACTGGCCCGGCGACGTCGCCGACGGCGAACGGATCGGCCAGGCCCTTTACGCCCGCGCGGCGAGCGAGCCCGGCTTCGCGGAGGATCTGGAGGCGGCCCGCGCCGAGGTGACCCGGGCCCGGGCCGAGGGCCTGACCAGTCCCGCCTGCGCGGCCGAACGTCGCGCGTTCGGCGACCTGTCGAACTAGGCCGGACGCCCGGTCGCCAGCGCGCCGTACAGGTCCGTGCGGCGGTCGCGGAAGAAGCCCCAGGCGGCGCGGTGCCGGTCCAGGAAGTCCAGATCGAAGGTGTGCACCAGCACCCCCTCCTCGGTCGCACCGAAGCTCTCGACCAGATCGCCGCGATGGTTGGCGATGAAGGAGTGGCCGTAGAAGGTCTGACCCGCTTCGGTCACCTGCTCGTGGCCGATGCGGTTGGCGCCGACGACCGGCACGACGTTGGACACGGCATGGCCCTGCATGGCGCGCTGCCAGGGGGCGGCGGTGTCCAGGGTGTCATCGTGCGGCTCGGTGCCGATGGCGGTCGGGTACAGCAGGATTTCCGCGCCCTGCAGCATCATCGCGCGGGCGGTCTCCGGGTACCACTGGTCCCAGCAGATGCCGACGCCGATGCGGCCGAACTTCGTGTCCCAGACCTTGAAGCCGGTGTCGCCGGGCCGGAAGTAATACTTCTCCTGATAGCCGGGGCCGTCGGGGATATGGCTCTTGCGATAGACGCCCATCAGGGTCCCGTCGGCGTCGATCATCACCAGCGAGTTGAAGTAGTGCGGCCCCTCGCGCTCGTAGATCGACACGGGGATGACCACGCCCAACTCCTTGGCCAGCGGCTGAAGCTGGACCACGGCCGGGTGCTCCCGCCACGGGAAGGCCGCGCCGAACCACTTCTCTTCCTGCGAGACGCAGAAGTACGGCCCCTGGAACAGCTCCGACGGCAGGATCACCTGCGCGCCCTTGGCCGCCGCCTCACGAATGAAGCCGACGGTCTTGTCGATGTTCGCCTGGATGTCCTCCGACGCATAGGAGGTCTGGATGGCGGCGACAGTGATGGTGCGGGCCATTATGCGGGCTCCTGCTGACTAATGCAGTGGAACGAGCCTCCGCCGCTGAGGATCGCGATGGAGGGGAGCGGGATAATTTCACGATCCGGGTAGATCGTGGCGAGCCCCTCACACACGAGCCGCGCGGCGGTCTCGTCGCCGTAGGTCGGGACGATCACCGCGCCGTTGGCGATCAGGAAATTCATGTGGCTGGCCGGGATCGGCTTCTCGTCTTCATCACCGACGAAGCCGGGCGACGGCAGGGGCAGGATCTTGATCTGACGGCCCTCGGCGTCGGTCATTTCCGACAGGGCGCGGGCGACCTCGGCATAGACGTCGTCGTTGGGGTCGCCACGCCCCCAGGCCACCGGGCAGGCCACGACGCCCGGCGCCACGAAGCGGGCCAGGTTGTCGACGTGACCGTCGGTGTGATCGTTGAACAGGCCGTCGCCCAGCCACAGCACCTTGCGGGCGCCCAGCGCCTTGGCCAGTTCGGCTTCCGCCGTCGCCTCGGTCCAGCCGGTGTTGCGGTTGGCGTTCAGCAGGCACTGGCGGGTGGTGAGGATGGTCCCCTCCCCGTCATGGTCCAGCGCGCCGCCTTCGAGAATGAAGTCGTTGCGGTCCAGCGGCACGCCCGAGGCCTCGCCGATCTGGGTGGCGACCGTGTCGTCATGCTCGAGGTCGTATTTGCCGCCCCAGCCGTTGAAGCGGAAGGCGGCGGCGCGGGCCGAGCAGGCGCCGAAGATCGGACCGGTGTCACGCAGCCAGATATCGCCGAAGCGGCCGTCCACCACCTCGACAGCGTCCACATCAGCGAAGCGGGCGCGGGCGTCGTCCAGCGCCTCGGGCTTGCCGACCATCAGCTTGACCTGCTCACGGCCCGGACCGGCCAGGGCGCGGACCAGGGCCTCGACCTCGGCCTGGGCCGGTTCGAGGTTGTCCTCCCACAGCTCGCCGTGGCTGGGCCAGCCGACCCACATCGCGCGGTGCGGCGACCATTCGGCGGGAACAGGCGTGGTCATGGTCGGAAACGATCCTCGTGAGCGGCGAAAGCGGGCCAGCCGCGCCAGATAGACACCCCGGCCCCCGACTTCAACGCAGGAGCGTCAAATGGGCGCCCCTCACCGCATCCGGCGCTCAGGCGGCGAGCGACCCGGCTCTCAGGCGGTAGCCCCCTCCCGCTCAAGCCGCGAGCGACCGCGTCGCGAGCGATAGCGCCTGAAAAGAAGAAGGGCGGCCCGTCGCCGGACCGCCCCCCGTCTCAGTCTGAACTGCGTGAGCCTTAGAAGGCGACGCGCAGGGTGGCCACGAAGGTGCGCGGGGCGCCGACCTGGCCGAACGGGATGCCGTAGCCCGGCTGACCCGGGGTCGCCGAGGTACGGGTGCCGAGGCCGCCGTAGTACTTCTCGTCGAACGCGTTGGTCAGGTTCAGTTGCAGGAAGGTGCCTTCGTAGCCCAGCGGCGCGAAGTCGACGCGGGCGTCGAAGTCGACGACGGTGAAGGCGTCAACCTTCATGTCGTTGACGTCGGTCAGCCAGCGCTCGCCGGTGTACTTGGCCTGGCCGCCGATCTGGAACCAGTCGGTGACTTCGTACTGGACGCGGGCCGAGTACATTTCGTTCGGGGTCTCGACCAGTTCCTTGCCGGCCGTGGCGGCGATGGCGCCGCTCGAGTTCAGGACGTAGTCGTCCTGCAGCTCGCTGTCCATGAACGAGGCCGAGGCGTAGACGCTCAGCTGTTCGATCGGCGACCAGCCGATCGAGGCTTCCAGACCGCGCAGCTCGACCGAGCCGACGTTCCGGTCGACGAAGGTGCCGAGGTCTTCGTCATAGGTGTTGACGATGCGGTTGTCGTAGTTGGTGGCGAAGCCGGCCACGCTGGCGACGATCGTCGACGACGTGAAGCGGTAACCGAGGTCCAGGGTCTGGGTCGATTCCGGCTGCACGGTCGGGTTGCCGACCGAGCCGTCGGGCAGACGGGCGACGGTGTACAGGCTGTCCGTCCGCGGGGCCGACAGGTTTTCGGCGTAGCTGGCGTAGACCGAGTGGCCTTCGCCGAAGCGGAAGGTCGCACCGACGTTCGGCAGGATGTCGTCGTACTTCAGTTCACGGCTGTACGGCGCGATGTATTGCGTCGTGCCCGTGGTGGCGAAGGTGACGTTGCCGTTGGCCAGGGTGGCGTTCGGCACTTCCGAGGTGCAGCGCACGTTCGACGAGGCGTTCTGCGAGTAGCAGTACTGGTTCAGCTCGCGCTTGAAGAAGGGCGCGCGGACGCCGAGGCTGATGGTCAGGGCGTCCTCGAGGAACTGACCGCGGTATTCCAGCGAGAACTGGTTCAGTTCGGCGTAGGACAGGCGGTCACGCGAGCGCAGGAAGTAGCCGTCGCGGTTGATGATGCGGTTGCCTTCATCGTTCCGGCCGCCGAACCAGTCGCGGAAGCGCGGGCTGGTCGGGTTCGAGAAGTTGATGAAGCCGTACTCGCCGGTCTGGCGGTGGCGACCCCAGTCGAAGGCGTAGGCGGCGCGGATGCGGTGATCGTCGTTCAGATCCCAGATCAGGGAGCTGTTCACGCCGTAGCGGTGGGTGTTGGTGTTCGACGGCGTCATGACGCGGACGCGGTCGAGGATGTCGCCGTCGCCGTTCAGGTCAACGCCGCTCGTGCCGGTCGTGCCGCGCAGCAGGGCGTCCTGTTCGTACAGGACCGTTTGCTGGGTGCCGCCGTTGGCGAGGGTGTACTGGAACGACGGGTCGACCGTCAGGACCAGGCCGTCGGCCAGGGTGAAGCGCGAGTTGCCGCGGATGTTGCCGGTGTTCGACGGGTTGACGCGCAGACCATAGAAGTTGGTGCCGTTGGCGTCGTTGTCGGCCGTGCCGTTACGGAAGGTCGGCGCGATGTAGGTGCGGTCGAAGTCGTAGTCCCAGCCGTAGGGGCTGGTTTCGACGTCCGGCAGAACGGTGCCGGTGGCGTTGCCGAGGTTCGGGCCGGTGTAGTTGTTGTTGCGGTTCTCGTTGTAGTGACCCGACAGGGCCACGAAGTCGCCGTTGTCGCCCAGCGGCTGGTAGATGCGGGCGTTGAACTGGGTCTTCTGCAGACCGCCCAGGCCCTTGAACTTGTCGTAGGTCTGGCGCGAGACGGCGAACCAGGCAGTGGTGCCGATCGGGGTGAACTCACCCGTGTCGATCAGGAACATGTAGCGCTGGTAGTCGAAGTCGCCCATCGAGAACTGACCCCAGCCGCCGAACTCCGAAGCCGGACGGCGGGTGACGTAGTTGACGGTGCCGCCGGTGGCCGAAGCGGTCGGGCTGTCGACGTCGGTGGTGCCGGTGTTGACCGAGGCGCGCTCGATCAGTTCCGGGTCCAGCTGCTGGTTGGTGTAGGTGGCGTAGTTGCCGGTGTCGTTCAGCGGAATGCCGTCGAAGGTCAGCGACACGCGGTTGCCGTCGAAGCCGCGCAGACGGATGTTGCCGCCCGACGAGCCATACGGGTCGGCGTTGGTGAAGCTGAGGCCCGGGGTCAGGTTCAGGGTCTGCAGGATCGTCTGACCCGGGGTCTGGGTGCTGATGAACTCCTGGTTGACCGTGTTCCGGGTCTTGGCGACGGTTTCAGCAACCGCCAGGCCGTCGATGTTGCGCGGTCCGCGCGCGCCGGTGACGACAACTTCGCCCAGGGTGGTGGATTCGGTCGTTTCCGAGCCGGTCGATTGGGCCGAGGCGGCGCCGGCGACCAGGAGGCCGCTGAAGAGGGCGGTGGTCGCCCAGAACGCGCGTTTGCGGTTCATCATAGTCATCTATCCCCGATGAGTTGGGCGAAATGCCCGCCGGCCGGCGACGGCCGGTCGAAATCCCGCCCCCCATAGGCGCGACGTCAGAAAGTGGGACGACACTGATGTGACAGTGATATGACAAGGCACAGGGGTGGCCGGGGAGACACACCCTGCCGCAACGCACAATTGTGGATGAAATCCAGTCCGTACCCTGACTGTGTCCACGCAACGACGGTCGCCCCCTGATCCGGCGGCAATAAGGCCGGCGCCGTTTCGGGTCTGAAATGCAAAACCGCCGGCCTCCTTTCGGAAACCGGCGGCTCTGCAGTGTTGGCCGACCGGCCTTCGACCCGCGGGGGCCGAAGGC